>CAJUDU010000028.1 GCA_910584935.1 uncultured Butyricicoccus sp.
GCGTTTTTCGGTGCTTGGTTTATACTTGGCATTCATGTATTTCAAGTAATCATTAATCGCATCGCGGTCAAGTTCCACATTTTGCACGGCAGCATATTTCATAAACTGCCGCAAATCGATTCGATATGCCTTAACAGTTTTTGCATCCAGCAATTTTATTTCCCGGCATTCTTTCAGATATTCATTGATCATTTGCAATGTAATAATCATCTTTTCACCCTCCAGATGGTTAGATGGTTTTTATTATGCGGTATTTGCCGAAAAATGTCGAGTCAAATTTCAGATTTCTGCAAATAAAAACAGCACCATGCCACTGCTGACATGATGCTGATATAATATTTGTTAATATTCATTTTAGTCGGATTTATTAATTTTCATTGAAAAGCAAACATCTTTTAAGGACAATTTTCTCGATTAGCTGTTTTAATTTTAATAAGATTATATCTGCAAAATCGTTTAATATATGCATATCAGGGCAATTTTATCTATCACATTGTCTGCTTTAAATATATTTTATCTGTCGTTTTGTGTCGTCCAACGCAAATATGTCGATTTTTGTTTTATCATAGAAGTATCTCTATAAAAGGTGGTCTTTCTATGTTAAAACCAGAATCCATGTTACATTCAATTCTTGGATCTATTCGTTCTGATATTCGCCCTCTTGCCTGTGCCATAGAAATAGCAAAACATTTATTATTTTCTCAACACTTTGATATGGATGATATCAAGGTTACAAAGCACATCTATTCATATGTCGCTAAGGAACTTCAGAAAACACCTTATGCCGTTGCAAAAGCAATTGAACGCTTGACTCCTCTTTGTTGGAACGCACTCGTTCTGAAAGATTTGCTGCCGGTTTATATTGGTGACCCCTCCATGCAAATGCCACCACCGAAAACATTGATCATTTATCTTGCTGTTTATGCGCATTTTGAAATTCCTTTTTCTTTAGCTGTCGAACTATATCCTGATATACTGTTTCCCTCTGTATTAAGTACATATTTTCCCACTTCTCTATCTAATATTGATATCATGAAGGTACTCCGCTGCGCACAGCCACTTCCTGTTATCTATAGAGAAGAGTCATATCCAATTTGCCCTAATTGTTCCAATAAACTAATCCGCACTTTTCAGCACTATTGTGACCATTGTAGTCAGTGCCTTGACTGGTCACATTATAAAACAACTAAATCATTAACTTCTTCAGAATAACAATATCTTTAATTGGGTCAATTTTTATGCTGTTTCAATTCTTTCAAATACTCAAACTTACAGTTGTTTGGTAATGTGATTGGATGTATGTCCAGTTGATCCAGCTTTTTCATCAACCGGCTCACTTGGCTGCTCGATAAATGAAATTTTTCACGGGTTTTATCAATCGCGGCATTCAGTGATTGACTATCACTGACTTTGCGCAAAAAATAACAAAGGCACTTCTTTGTTTTTTCTTTCCATAATGTCGCATTAACTTTATCCACAGCATCCTGATAGCATATATGCGAACCTGTACAGCCCTTAAAAATTCGTTTTAGATACCAAATAATCACTTTTCGTGACTTTTCTGCTCCTGCTTTTAAGAAATTATAATTGTCTGATTGTTTGCCCAAATGTTTTTGCATAGTGTTTCGTTTCAAAGCAGCTTCCAGGCGCAGGATATACTTACCCATTAAAATGTTATCTGCACGACCAATCATATCAAGCTGTGCAGTTTTATCATACGCAGTGAAGATAACAGATTTGCATTGCTGACGGTATGAATGCTTATTCGCAGATACCGGATCTTTCGCTTTTTTCTCTTTTTTATTGAACTTAACCGGCTTATAATGTGGCAAAATCATACCTTTTTTCAAAATCCGCAAATATTGCATCAGCATTTCATGGTCATTAAAATACAAGTCATTTGTTAAATCTATTCGGCAGATTTTCATTTTGTCAATCGAACGGGGAACCTTGCAATTCTTCAATATCTCATCGGTTATTTTCACCAATTTTCGATATGTTCTTTTGTTTGGTATATACAGATCCGTGGGATTGTCACTCCCTAAAACACGGCATGGTTCAATTTGGATTCTTAATTGATACAGTAAACCAAAGTGTGACAAGCCGATTTTAATTCCTTGGTTTTCGCTAAATCCAGAATACAAACATTCTTTGCTATTGAAATAATCAATTTCTTTGCGTTCCAATTCAGGAATATTTCTTTTTATTATATGATATTGTTTAGCTGTCAGCATCATACCAACAGAATATGTATGCACTCCCATATTGATTTTCATGTTCAGCTCCTCCGACTCTTTTGGCAATTTGTACAATGATTGCAAGGTTTCTTGCTTTTCTGACCAAAGGATGACAGCAGCATTTGTGCCATGCAGTTGTCATTATCATCACAATAGTCTTTTATTTCATCCAGACGCATTAATGCCCGTTTTTGTGCAGTTTCATCCGGGACATCAGATAAAATTCCTTGACTCACGAAGTAATCTGTGTCATCATAAAGTAAAATACAATGTGCCCTTTGACCATTGCGTCCCGCTCGCCCAGCCTGCTGCATATAATCAATAATAGATAGCGGCATATTGAAATGAACCACCAGATCCAGTGCATCAAGGTCTATGCCCATACCAAATGCTGAAGTCGCAACCATAATTGTTTTCTCACCAGTTAGAAATTCCAGTTCATGTTCAGTCCGTTTTTTCGCTGACATCGCCGAATGGCATTTCACAACTTCACCCGGAAATTTCTTTTGCAAAAATTCATACACTGCATCAACAGCTATTTTAGTATTGCAGTATATAACAGTCGAATTGTTGTGATACTTTCGCAGATACTTCATCAATAGCCTTTGCTTCACTGACCGATCAGCTGCATACTTCTTGATAAAAGTTAGATTCTTTCGATATAAATCATTAATAAATATTGCTGTATCTTTCATAGATAATAATTTGCAAATTTGCTCTATATCATATTCAGACGCTGTTGCAGTAAATGCAGCTATCACTGGACGATAGGATAAAGAATCAACAAATTTTCCGATCAAAAGATAGCTTTCTCGGAAAGAATACCCCCAATCCAGTACGCAATGGCACTCATCCACAACAAGCATGAATAATCTAATATGGCTCAATGCGCATAAAAATGATTCAGATTGCAGGCGTTCAGGTGTAAGGTACAGGATATTTAGATTCCCCTTTGCAAATGAAGTTAATATTTTTTGCTGTTCAGATTTAGTCAAAGTTGAATCAATATATTCTACAGAAATACCTTGCGATTTCAGCTTTTGCACCTGATCATGCAGCAGTGATAATGTTGGTTCGACCACTAAAGTTGGTTTATCCGGATGTAGGATTGCAGGAATTTGGTAAATGGCTGATTTCCCTGCTGATGTGGGTGCAATACTCAAAGTATCCTGTTCATTCAGAATAGCATTGATAGGTTTTTGCTGATGCTTACGAAGCTTCTTGATAGCCAGTTTATTGCATGCAAATTTAACATCTCTTTTGATATCCATGAAAGACAACCTCCTGAATTTTGTTATTCTTATGTTGAATAATCAGCAAAAGATAATGCTGTTTGGTGAACTTTTTGAATGAGTTCACTCAATTCAGGATAAATAGCTGAACAGCTTTCAAAATAGCAAATAGTCATGGTTCAATGTGTTTTAGCTGGATATTGTGAAAAGAAAACGTGAAAAAGATGATACATATTAAGCGGAAAACAATAAAAATAGGTGGCGAACCATCCACCACCTATATCCACAAAATCAGCACAACGCCTCTTTCCGCTTGCAATAATCGCAATTGCACTTGCAACGCTTTCCCACTGGTTCCCCAAAGAATCTCCTCATTTGCTGCCAACGGCATTATTGATAGTTTTTTACATAATCCTCAAGCGCTTGTATTGGCTCCAGCTTTTCTTCGAGTTCTCTTCTTGTTAGCCTTAGAAATTCTTTCCTCACTAAATTTCTATTTATTGTAAAATCGTATTCATGCCAGAGTAACAACGCCTTGGATTTTTTTCCGTCACGCCCAGCCCTACCGATTTCCTGCACATAGTCGTCCAGCCCCATTAAAGGCGAATGATGAATAATCAACCTAATATCCGGTATATCCACTCCAAGCCCGAAAGCGTTTGTGGCAACCATAATTTTGAATTTTCCTGTGATGAATCCTGTCAGGCGTTCCTGCTTTCGGTCGCATTGACCGTGGTAAAATTCAGCACGATAGTCCTTCTTTTTCAGATATTTACATAGCTCCTCTACCCTCTTTATGGTATTACAATAGATTATGATTTTTCCATTTTTAACTTTATTAATTTGCTTACAAATCAATTCACGCTTTCTTTTTTCAATAACTGCTTTTTGTTTTTTTCCACCGAGTCCATGCCCGACCTCCACAACCGATACACGAATATTTGTTCTTGTGATACTTTCTCTATGTACATATGGGCAATTTAAATGTAACTGCGACATGATTCCTTTAGCTGTTGTCTTCGTTGCCGTAGCCGTGAAAGCAGCAACCACTGGACGAGGGTTCATAGTTCCAATTACAGCATCAATTTCTAGATAACTTTCACGAAAACCAATCCCTTGCTTGACCACGCAGTGCGCTTCGTCAATAACGACAGCACCTGGAGGATTAGCACGAAGAATGTGACATATATTTTTATTTTGAAGCATCTCTGGTGTAATGTATAGTAACCGCAATGTGCCTTCTTCAATTGCGCACAATATTTTTTCTCGTTCGGAAACCGTGACAAGGGAATTTATGTATGCCGCTGCAATTCCTTTTTGCTCCAGCTTTCCAACTTGATCCAGTTCTAGTGCCAAATGTGGTTCGATTACGACAACTAATTTCTCTAGCAAAAGCGGGAGTATTTGGAATATCAGACTCTTTCCTTTGCCTGTTGGTGCAATGCAAATCGCATCGTTTCCATCCAATAATTGGTCTAGTACGTCCTCCTGAAACTCATAAAGTTTTTCAACGCCAAGCATTTTTGTTACTTCTTTAATATTCATATGATTGATCCCTTTCTAATAATACTTTTACTTCGCCGGTAACGGTATGCGACTTACCTGTAACGCGGTAACAACGTAACCGCCCCTGTTACTGCGTGTTTTCAGGCATCTCTTGTATTTTTCGCAACTTATTTGCGCGATTAAATCGTTTCATAAATCAGTCGTCACAGTCGTTTTTACCCTCGTGACAGACGAAATCCAATGGTAGAAAAATAAAGCGACGTGCCTTGTCATATTTATCCTTTGCAGGTTCTGTGCGTTTTTCGATGATATTTTGTTTATAAATATAATCATGGAGCACATACGCATTATCAGACGAAAGCCCCAACTTGCTTTCACAAAATTTAGGAAATCCGTCTTTTGGATCGAACAAAATATATTGACGCCCGTCTTTTTGGGTATAAAAAAATCCAAAATGTTTGTGATTCATTTCGCTCACACAATCGGCAATGACATCACGGTACCCATCCGGATTTTTCAATATCTTTATTGTGTTTTGAAAATTTCTCACTTTTTCAATTTCTTGCTCGCGGATGTTGTTTAAAAAAACCGTAGCCCTTTTTGTAAAGGCTTCCGCGTGTTCTTCCTCATCAAACAGCATGAAACCCAATGTATTTGCGATATGTAAAAAATAGGTTTCTGGATAGCTTCGCCCATATAATGGTAAATATTTCAGTCCTGTGTTGATTTCCTCGGAAAACAATTCCAAGCACCCGAGCAGCGAATTTATGCGCCGCTGCAACATATATAGCTCTGCTTCAGCTGCATATTCTGGCGATTTCCATTCAAGCGTTAGTGCTACATTGTCAGGCGGCAAATGATTTCCAACTAACAGTGGCACTGTCTGAAACGGATATTCTGATATGCCAGCAGCATTGAGCGAGCAATGCGCCTGCTGCAACATTTCCGCCAGTTTTGCCTGTATTTTTGGTTTGGTCACGCGAACTAGGATCGGTGATCCTTCCACCTTGGCTAATGTGCTAATGCTGTTAATATCTTGCAAAACAAGTTCTAATGTGCAGGGATATCGATTATCTGAAGCGCAAGCAAAGTCAAATCCACCCAACACACTGCGCAGAATTTGGAGCTGTTCCTGCGCAGTTTCTGAATCCGATGACAGGCGGATTGCGGGCAAATAAAATGGTTTGCGGTTTGGTTTCAGCAGTGGCATCGCCGTTGCCAACACCGCATGAATGATGGCGAACAAAATTGCGTCCGGAATACGGCTTATTGCGTCTGCCAATTCTGCTTCAGAAACAGAACCAGATTCCCATGTGTTGGATTTGATATTTTTTACAACATCAATTCTTCTGTCAAGAACAAAAGCCCTTCCTTGCACGCTGCGGTTCATCATGCTTCGCACAATCGCTATCAGTGCAGTGTCCAGCCTCGATTGATTCACGCCAGCAATGTTTCCCAAATCCTCACTCAAATTAATCAATTTAAGTGAAAGCAAAACACCCTTTTTGTGTCGTAAAATGGTAGTTCGATATCTGATAATATCTTTTTTGCGGTGAATTTGTGTTTCAGGAAGTGGCAAAGGCAACATGTCAAATATTGTTTGTGCTGTGTCAGCAACACTTCGCTTTTTCAGATGAAACATCTTTGCGAATTTCAGTACTTTATGACACAAGTATTCATAATTTCCAATCCATTTAAGCACAGATTTTGGCAGCTCATCATCTATAATATTCCAACTCATCTCCTTTGGCGCTTCAAACTGAAACGGCTGATTTTTCAACTTTTCCCTGATTAAATCGTCGATTTTCTTAAAAATAACGTCTTTTTCTTTCATTTAACCAACCTTTCATGTTTAACCGCTACTTTTTCGGGTAAAATGCGGGAAGTCTGGCTTACCCGCATTTACCCAGCACCTTCATCTGCGATATTGTTGATTTTTCTGTATCTTTTATCGGTATCAATCAGCAAAATCATCCTATTTCGGTCTGTTTCACTGATTAACTTTCTTTGAAAAAGATATTCATTGAAATATCGCAACCAAATTTGCTCAGATATCAACTTCGCTGTGTTTTTTTCCAAACAACCACATCCTTATTTCCTATCTTTTGTATATAATATATTTCCATCCTTTCTTATTTCCGGTTTTGTTGTAGCCTGTAATTTCAGTATACCCCATTGTCAGGGTTCCCATTAAATTCTAAATAGCATTTTCAGTTTTATTAACTTATTTTATCTTTAATTGGATCTATATGTTTTCGTTTTCACTTTAATTTGAACGATTTTTAGTCAAAATACACATATTTCTGTCTGTTTTTTTGTTTATTATTTTTTCGAGGTGTTTCATGGATTTTTTAGGTAATATAAAAAAACAGCCGCCACATTGCATGGAGCTGATGATGGCGGATTCTCAAAATCAGTATTTTCCAATCAAGCCTGTATCTACTGAGGTGACAAATTTTCTTACAAAATTTGTTCAAACTGTTTGTGAGGAATATCCAAACAATCCGCTTCCCTTACTTTATAGTCCCCACGCAATGATCGCACATTTGTACCACTAGATTCAGCGACCCGATTTTTCACCAACAGATAATTTCCACTATCTGTTTGAACAGACAATCGTCCAAACTACTTTTGCGTTTGATGCTTTTCGGACGCTGGAGCAGCCCGCAGATTCTTTGTCATTAAGCGAACAATTCCGTTCATATCTGCAGCTTTCTTCTACACCAGATAAGGATTACACATTTGCAATTGATTTTGCAGTTGGATTGGGCATTGCAGGAAAAAAGCTGTTCGATTACAGTAGCGCCAGAAAATTTTTAGCGTACCCACATCAAGACGTTTCTCATGATAATCGCTACGATCAGCTCTGGGACTGTTATAAGCAGTTGGCGCAATTGCATGGAATGACCGTCCTTGAGCTGGCAAATGCTGTTCAGGATTGCCTGCGAAAGCTGAGCGCATCAATAATAACCAAAAAACCTGCTGTATCTAACAGTCAAGATGACTTGTTAAAGACTTTACAGCATGAATTTATGAACGAATTTATCACTTTAAAGCCTAATATTACCGCAGATAATATAATCAACACTTCTTCTACTGCTCCCCTGCTACATGGTATTCATACGCTTGGTATGCTTTTTAACCGTGTTTTACAGGTCTTCATTGATACATTGACTTCGCGTGATGAACTTTTTTCCCTTGTAAAGAGAATGAAATTTTCTTCCCAGCAAATTGGTAGGTTTGTACCATCTGCACGCCAAATTACCACTGCACACGATATATTGACATTTGATTCAACTTTCCTGTCAACAGAAATCAACAAAAATATTCAATTTATATCAAATACTGATGATAACTATGCCTCTTTGCAGCATGAAACACTTTGCAATCTTACGCTTAAGCGTTGGTCTGACCACGATTGCCAATTCTCCGTTAGCGCCACAGAGGAATTTTTACAAATCCTTGTGGGATACTTTACTGCGATAAAATCACGCATTCGTCCCCAAACGCATCATGATTTTGTTAAGCAATTATTAAACACCTGCATTAACAGCAATTTATTTTCTATTTCTCTATCAGAAGAAGCAGAAGCGCTCACTATTCCACTAGCGCCACTCATTTTGCTTTTGACAATTATCAATACGCCACATCAATTTGGTGCACGTGCATCCCGACATTGGGGTTTAACCCAAGTGTTACAGAATACACCTCTTGCATCTCAAACCAAAACACAGCAACGTTTTACTGTTGGACTATATCTTCGGCTGCGCACTTTTTTCATCAAGCATTGTGACTTATTAGAAATTGACAATTTGCAAAAAGAAGCAATCCTACAATCTTGGGATAGAATTTTTTGCAGCCTTACTGGATATAATCCCTCCTTTGCTATCATTTCAGATGGCAAGCCTAATACCTTTACACAGGATGTATTCGCACTCGAACAGTGTCTGCATCATGCTTATTTTGAACCAATATGCAATCAAATATACCCACAACACCCAACTGTTTGTCATGAAGAAGTTTTCCACTGGATGCAGGAACATGATAAAAACCCTGCCTTTACCACCCGCAGCATTGATACCGCAATACAACAGAATCCACTTTGGATAAATCAATATCGCGAACTGCTTTCGCAGCCTTGCCGCGCTGCCTATGATAAATTTTGGAACACCTGCTGCAATACGCTTCCTTTACAAGACTTACTTAAAAATATCCCCAAATACTCTTATCCAGAACCGGTATCCTTTGAGGATCATGCAAATCAATTTAAACCTAAATTATATATCCGGGTTATTTTTGAAACATACTTGCGAAATTATGTGATTAAGGAGGACACACAGCGGTTAGCCGCCATTGCACATAAATTATACCCTGTTGTTCTAAAATGGAAGTACTGATAACACCCCCATTTTCAATTATTTATTGTTCTTTGACTGATTGTATAAAACCTGTGCTTTATCCTCGATTCTATATCATTTCTATGCGACCATATGTTATACTGTTATCAGAACAAAGTCGAATCAGGATAAGAAAGAAAGGGGAAATATGATGTCAATTTACAAAAAAGAAGCGACCATGGAGGAAATGCAGCAAGAATCCATCCAGCGCATGGAACTTTTACACCTAGATCGTAAAATTACGCAGGACTTTGCACAAAACGGCTCAATTTTTCTTTCCCAACAGTTTGGGGATCAGGTATTTCTTCAACCTAATGATGACGAAATCAGAAAGCGGGTAAAAAAATTTGAGCAAGAATTTGAATGTTTGGTTTATCATGTCCTGTTGACAGATAACCCGTTAATGGGAGAATGCTGGAGCCTGCTTTTTGTATCTCCCACATCCTCGGACTGGAAAAGTGAGCGAAAATACATTGAAAGTTCTGGTCTGGTTTACGCCTATGTGGAATCCGAAATTGAAAACGGTATCAGCGAAATTATGGTAAAGCCTCAGGATGGCGGTTTGATTCGGTTAGGATAAAAGCAGTTGACAAAATCAACCTATCTGCCACCTGTTCCGCAACTGCCAAGCGGTTTTCCTTCAAGAAATAATACCCAAGAAAATCTGATAAAACAGTAGGAGGTGATGCAGCCATCACTTATGTAATGTCTGATATCCATGGCTGCTTTGATAAATACAAAGAAATGCTGACACACATTGAATTTATGCCCAAAGATACCCTTTACGTGCTGGGGGATGTGATAGATCGTGGCCCCGATGGAATCAAAATTTTACAGGATATGATGTTCCGCCCCAATGTATTCCCGCTCTTAGGTAACCATGAATTTACTGCTGCCGTATGCCTTCCATGGCTGATGAAGGAAGTCACTGTCCAGAGTCTGGAAGCCTTGGACGAGTCCCAAGTTGCTGCCCTAAGTGAATGGATCGCAAACGGGGGCAGCGTTACCATTCAAAGCCTGGCGCTGCTCAGCCAGGAGGAGCGCCAGGATATTCTTGACTATCTGCGGGAAATGGAGCTTTTCATTCAGTTGGAAGTCAAAGATAAATCCTTTATACTGTTGCATTCCGCACTGGATCGCTTCTCCCCCAATAAAGCATTGGATTCATATGAACTGCCAGATTTTCTGTTTGGGCGACCCAATTTGAACACAGCTTATTACTCAGATAAAACCCTAATTTTTGGGCACACACCTACCCGCATTTTAAGTGGGAAAGACGAAATCCTCCAGCAGCAAACGTGGATTGATATTGATTGCGGCTGTGTATTTAAAGGTGGGCGTCTTGGTTGCCTGTGCCTGGATACCATGAAGGAGTTTTATGTGTAGCAGTGTGAAACGCACCAATCCAGCTTCATTTGAGATTACTGAATAAAAGATTCCTGAATCGGTATATACCTTTCAGGAATCTTCTTTTCATGCTGCATTGCATTCTTGCATACACCATGTTATACTGATAATGATATAACGAATCGGAAAGGAGCCAGCCAGATGGATTTGCATACCATCCGTCAGCAGCTACGCACCCGCTCAATTTATGACATCCCACTCCGGGTAACATTTTATGCCCGTGTTTCAAGCGAAAGTGACGAACAATTAAATTCACTGGACAACCAAATCGGCTATTATCAGGATTTAATCGCACGTAATCCAGCTTGGACTTTTGTCGATGGCTATATTGATGAAGGCTTATCTGGCATGACAACAAAAAAACGCGAAAATTTCCACCGTATGATACACGATGGCAAAGAAGGCTTATTTGACCTGATTATCACCAAGGAAATCACCCGTTTCGCCCGCAACACGCTGGACAGCATTCAGTTTACCCGTGAACTGCTTATCGCCGGTGTTGGTGTGTTCTTCCAAAATGATAATATCAATACATTCGATGAAGATTCCGAATTGCGGTTAACCATTATGTCAGGCATCGCACAGGATGAACTGCGCAAATTATCCAGCCGTGTCAAGTTTGGTCATCAACAAGCCATCAAGAACAATGTTGTCCTTGGCAACAGCCGTATCTTTGGCTATCGTAAAGAAAACAAGAGGCTGGTCATTGATGAAGATGAAGCCCAAATGGTGCGGGAACTGTTCACCCTCTATGCAACCGACCAATACAGCATGAAACAGTTGGAAACCTTGTTTTGGGAAAAAGGCTATCGCAATCATAATGGCAAAAAAATCGCGCATACCACCATGTCAGGCATGATTTCCAATCCCAAATATAAAGGTTACTATGTTGGCAATAAAGTGCGTGTGGTTGATATGTTTACCAAAAAACAAAAATTCCTCCCGCCGGAGGAATGGGTAATGTTCAAAGATGAAAGCGGCGAAATTGTGCCAGCGATTGTATCAGAAGAACTTTGGGATGCCGCGAATGCTGTCCTAAGCCGCCGCAGCACGGATGTCAAACAGCGTCAGAACCAATGCCGCCATGCCAATTTGCTGACCGGTAAATTATTTTGCACCCATTGCGGCGCGGCATATTACCGCCGCGACTCCAAAGACAAACATGGGAAAATAAACAGCAAATGGGTTTGTTCCGGCAAAATAAAAAATGGTGCGGATAGCTGCCCTTCTGTCGCGCTTTATGAAGATGAGCTAAAACCGCTTTTGTTCAGCGTTTTCCAAGATACACAGGCTGATGCGGAAGCGATGATCGACCGTTATCTTGCCATGTACCGTTCGCTGAAAAATGAAGAAAGCGATACGGCAGAAACCATGCACAGCTTGCAGCAAAAAATTGAGCTGGCAAATAAAAAGAAAAATAAGCTGCTTGGGTTTAATGCGGAAGGCAAACTCAGCGACCGTGATTTTCTTTCCATGAACGCGGCTTGTGATCAGGAAATCCAACAAGCTGAACGTGAACTTTATGAGCTAGAACAGCAAACCCTTGGGCAAGAAGAAATGCAGGCGCATTTCCGCAATCTGCGTGAAACGTTACAAGCAGCCGCACGAGATGCAAAAGACGGGATTATCACCCGTGATTTTGTGCAAAAATACATTGACCGTATCTTTGTAACCCCAGAAACTGACCATTTAAGTTTAGAAGTCCGCATTTTCACCGGGGAAAGCACCATGCGTTTTCTGCAAAAACTCGAAGGTCGTCGGGGTCACATCTTCTTAACCATCTGACCGCCTACCGAGCCAGCCTGACGGGAAGTCAAATCGCCGTTATAACCTTCCTTCAGGTTTACACCAACCTCTGACGCAGCTTCCATCTTAAAGCGGTCCATTGCCGCACGTGCTTCTGGTACCATCGCTTTGTTAGAACCATTTTGAGTAGACATAATCTTTTACTCTCCTTTGTAATTTGGTTTTTGGGGATTTGCTGATAGTATTGTATGCTGCTATCTCACAACATATAAGATGTAAAATCTGTGCTGTCTGGCATTGTTTATTGCATTTTCGGGCATTTTGATGTGTATTATGGCAATATCACTGGCATATTTCGATAAGCTTTCCTCTCGGGTTCGTAAATTTGCTGAAAATGCCGTTTTTGCATTGCTTTTCATTGACGTTTGATAAACTGCGCGCTATAATTGACATGAAAGATATTTATGATTTGTTAACCGATATTTTCGCCTAGATTTGTCGGTTATCTTTTATTAGGAGGGAATTTTATGGATTTGTTGAATCATCCTCTGCTCCGCACAGACAGCTATGGAAAGATATTTCTTTATGTCAACCAGGATATTTGTGCCTGTGTACCGCGCCACCGTATCCGTATGTCCGAGCCTGTAAACCCGGAACATTTGCTGGCAGCGGTAAAAGATGCCTTGTTGCGCTTCCCCTATTTAATGGTTGGTATTGAAAAAAGCAAAACACAATATGTTTACCGTTTATTAAGCACTGACCCGGTTGTACTGCCATTTGATGGGCAGACCATGCGGTATGCCATTGGGTCGGAAGATACCCATGGGTACTTATTCCTTGTCGGGTACCAGAATGACGAAATTTTTATGGAATATCAGCACAGCATCAGTGATGGGCGCGGATTTGAAGAATTTATCCGTTGTGTATTATTTAATTACCTGCGCCATTGTGGGCATCCAGTTGAAAATGATGGCACTGTCCGCACTTTGGATACTTTCTATTCACAAGAGGAAAGCGAAGATGCCTATCAAAAGCTGGATGAGAATTACTCCTCTGAAGGCATTTATACCAAGCCGGAAGCGCTTCATGCTGATGCGCTCAGCGATTTGGCAGACGCGCCAGAAATTGTGACTGAAGTGACATTTCCATTTCAGTCTTTGCGCGCTGCTACACATGAATATGGTGTATCGCCATTAAGCATGATATCCCCGTTATTTTGCCGTGCATTTTATCAAAAATTTGGGCAAGGTTCTGAAAAACCTGTTATCGCACAAATCCCAGTGGATTTACACCCTTATGTACCCAGTGTCACCAATCGGTATTTTATTTGTTTTCTGGATTTACCATATGAAGCGGCTTATGAAGATTTACCACTTCCGGAAGTATTCCGAAAAACCAAAGACTTCTTAAAAGCGCAAATGGAGCCTGAATTACTGCTCTACCGTGCGAAAGCTGCAAGTGATGCTTGCTCCGAAATTCATAACCGGGATATCCCACTTGCAGAAAAAGAAACTGCCGCACAAACTTTAGTGCATAACTTTGTACATGGGGACAGCTTTTTGATTACCAATGTCGGCGAGTTTAAACTGCCCGATTGTATGCGCCCTTATGTGCTGGATTATGGTGCAGTATTGCCCAGCGCTTCCCAGCCGTTTGGTATGTTAATCAGCTCTTATGGCGGAAAAATGAAACTATCAATCGCACAACACGACCATGATATGCAGGTTTGTACCAATTTCGTCAAACTTTTAAGCGAAATCGGCATTGATGCCGCCATGAAAAGTTATCCATTTGTTGTCACCCGTTTCAGCGGGCAAACAGCTTGCCCACAGTTCTAATGTTAAACAGCAAAAAACGCCTGTTATGATTTTTTTCATACCAGGCGTTTTTTTATGCAGTTATTTTTTATTTTGTTTCATCAGTTTATCTGCGGCAAGCAAAATCCCTGCTTTACCAGAAGCATATGTTAACCCACCCTGCATATAGCATACATATGGTTCACGCATAGGTGCATCAGCGGAAAGTTCAATTGATGCCCCTTGCACAAATGCACCCGCTGCCATAATCACAGGGTCATCATACCCTGGCATTGCCCATGGTTCCGGCGTCACGTAAGAATCAACTGCCGCGCCAGCTTGTATCCCTTCGCAAAACCGCCGCAATGGTTCTGGTGCGCCAAACGCAATGGTCTGGATAATATCATATCGCGGGGTTTCGGGCAGCGGATCTACGGTGAAACCCAAGTCCTCCATAACCTGTGCACAGAAAATTGCTGTTTTTATCGCCTGCATTGTGATATGTGGCGCCAGAAACAGCCCTTGAAATAACATCCGGTTTTGCCCCATGGTACAGCCGCATTCGCCGCCAATCCCTGGTGCTGTCAGTCGGTATGCTGCATTTTCCACCAAATCAGCACGTCCAACAATATAACCGCCTGTCGGCGCAAGCCCGCCGCCTGGATTCTTAATCAGCGAACCTGCACATAAATCCGCCCCAACCACAGTCGGTTCTAATGTTTCAGTAAATTCGCCATAACAGTTATCCACCAAAATCGCGGCATTGGGATTGACCGCTTTTATGGTATCACAAATTTCGGCAATCTGCTTACAAGATAAGGTTTGGCGCACCGCATAGCCTCGCGAACGCTGAATGAACACCAATTTAATCTTGGTATCTGCTGCCGCCTGCCGGATGGCAGTAAGGTCTGGCAAACCATCTTGTAAATCCACTTGACGGTAAGCAATGTCATACCGTTTCATGCTGCCTGCGCAATCACCTGTAATGGTATTCATTAAAGTATCATAAGGTGCGCCGGTTACACTTAAAATGGTATCTCCTGACTGTACCGCTGAAAATAGGGCGCAGGATAACGCATGGGTGCCATTGACAAAGCCAATGCGCACAAGCCCTGCCTGTGCGCCAAAAATATCCGCATAAATTTTATCCAGCGTATCCCTTCCCTGGTCATCATATCCATAACCAGTTGTTCCAGCAAACATGGTGTCAGATACCCGGTGGCGATGAAATGCGCTTAATACTTTTTCTGTATTCCGGTCGCAAATTTGTTCAAGCCGCGCAAAATAAGGCGCAATTTTGCGCTCAGCCGCATGGCCGAGCGCATATGTTTGTTCTGATATGCCCAAATAATTTTCCATAAATATAAAAACACCCAAACTTATTTAATTTAATTTATTTTCTGTACCGTAAACTGGTACAAATTCACCAGGCAAGATAAACAAGGCATCCAGCGGCTGTTCCGCACTGACAGCGACATCCACCGCACGGGTCATTTTGCCATCCTGTGAAAAGGAGGCAGTCCGTAACAGCCCAGTCTGCACGGAGATCTTATAAATACCAATATTTGTACCATCCTGGGTATCTACCGTAATGAACAGTTCTTCCCCTTCCTGCACCAAAGCCGCACCAATGATTTGCTCTGGCGGCAAAGCACAAACTGTTTCATAAGTCGGCAGCATTGCCTGTTGATCGGTGGTAAAATCCCCTTGCACGCCCTGATAATAACGTCCTGCCCCATTGCGCCAAGCATAATATACACCATTATATAATAATTCGGTATATTCTGCTGTGCCTGTTTGGGACAAATGGTCAATTCGGTGCGCACCATTGCGCACCGACAACCGGCTGACCCGGATACCAGAAGTTTCACCATAATAAAGCCGACTAGTCACAGTAGCAATATAACTTTCCGCCCGTGACAGACTGGCGATCACGCGCTGGACATTATTGGGATCAATTTGAACACCGCCCATGATTTCCATATTGCGTCCAGCAATTTTATCTGTTTCAGAAGGCTGCGCCTGCCCGGATAAATATGCAATTTGAGATTCATCTGGGCGGTATGCCGCTGTTGATAAAAACAGGCTTAAAAAGAGCGCACCAACCAGCAATAATGCACCAATTGCCGCAATTAAAGGGGCTTTTAATTTCATGGGACAAAAGGTTCCGGCGCATCTGCCCGTTTGCCGAAATACTGTTCAATTGCCTGCACGATACGTTGTGAAGTTTTTCCATCACCATAAGGATTAACCGCATGTGCCATTGCTTCATAGGCTTCTCTGCTGTCAAACAGAGTGGATGCCATTTGCAATATTGTTTGTTCCTCTACACCTGCCAATTTTACTGTACCGGCTTCTATGGCTTCAGGGCGTTCAGTTTCCCGCCGCAACACCAATACAGGTTTGCCCAGTCCTGGGGCTTCCTCCTGCAAACCACCTGAATCAGTCATCACAAAATAGCATCGTGCCATTAAGTTATGCATTTCATCCACCGCAAGCGGTGCAATCAAATGGATATTAGGATTACCACCCAAGAATTTTTCAGCAGTTTCACGCACATAAGGGCTTAGATGTACAGGATAGACAAACTGTGCATCTGGATATTGCGCTGAAAGACGCGCAATAGCACGGCAAATATTTTCCATAGCTTCGCCATAATTCTCACGTCGGTGGGCAGTAACTAGAATCACACGGTTTTTCTGAAAATCCAACGTCTGCAAAGCAGCATCACGGAACTTGAAATCAGGTTTTACAGTTAATCCAATTGCATCCACCACTGTATTACCACAAACAAAGACCCCGTTGGTAATGTATTCTTTTGCAAGATTTTGTTGGTTCCGAACCGTTGGGGCAAAATGCAAAGACGCAATCTGTCCAACCAATTTCCGGTTCATCTCCTCTGGAAAAGGAGAATACTTATCAAACGTGCGCAAGCCAGCTTCCACATGACCAACTGGAATTTTATGATAAAAAGCAGCAAGCGCTCCCGCAAAGGTTGTAGATGTATCGCCATGAACAAGGATAATATCCGGTTTTGCCTGTTCCAACACACCATCCAGCCCGCGCAGTGCTTTTTCCGTAATTGTGGCAAGGGTTTGACGCGGTTCCATAATATCTAGGTCATAATCCGGCTTTATCTGAAAGATATCCAGCACTTGGTCAAGCATTTGCCGGTGCTGCGCCGTTACACAAACAACGCTTTGGATATTCGGGCATTTTTCTAATGCATGAATAAGCGGCGCCATTTTAATGGCTTCTGGACGAGTGCCGAATATTGTCATCACCTTAATGCTTTCCATTATTTTCCTCCTCATGCGATTCTTTGGTTTTAGAACTTGCTTCATTTAATAGCTGCTGCACACGCGCGCGCGATGCACGCCGCCGGTTCACCAATATCCAACCGCCAACACAAACCGCCAATATCACAGACAACAATAACAGCATTGCTTTTGCTTCGCCGCTGGTCGTCAGCACAACAGCAGCAAGACCCAGTGTACCGCTGACGGCATATAAAATCGCAACCGCTTGTTTCACATTGAAACCCATATCCACCAACCGATGATGCACATGCCCACGGTCTGGACTCATTGGGCTGCGCCCTTCCATTACACGGCGGGTAATGGCAGAAATGGTATCAAAAATCGGCAAGCCTAAAATCAGCAGCGGCACCGCAAAAGATATGACCGCATAAAACTTAAAGAAACCGCTAATTGACATGGTTGCCAGCATAAAGCCAAGGAATGTGGAACCAGTATCACCCATAAAAATTTCAGCAGGGTTAAAATTATATGGCATAAAGCCCAAACAAGCGCCTGTCAGACATGCCATCACAATTGCAACCCCAATTTCATTGTTCAGCAAACCAACTGCAAGCATGGTCAGCGACGCAATTGATGATACACCAACCGCAAGCCCATCCAGCCCATCAATCAAATTGACTGCATTCGTGATGCCGACAATCCAGATAATTGTAACCGGAATGGAGAATATACCAAGGAAAAAATATGGGCTGCTAGAAAATGGATTAAAGCTGGTAAATACTTTAATTTGCAGCCCACCCACACAAACCGGGATTGCTGCGGCAATAATTTGCACCACAAATTTAAATTTTGCGCCAAGCGCAAGCACATCATCAAAGATACCGAGCACCACAATCAGCATGGAGCCAAGCAAGATGCTGAGCATTTGCATATCAAAGCGATAAAATACCAAAATCGCACCTAAAAAACCGATAAAAATCGCCAACCCGCCCAACCGCGGGATCGGTTTTTTGTGCATACGGCGGTTATCCTTTGGCACGTCTATTGCGCCAATCGCATAAGCAAACCGTTTGACAAGCGGTGTCAGCATATAAGCCAGCACGCCAGACAATACAAATGCACCAATGATTGTCCAGATAACCTGATATTCTGACATTATTTCAAAATCCTCTCAATCATATATGACAAAGTTTTATTTGCACTTTTATAAATGGCAAATCTTTTTTATCGCTTCACAAAGCCAACTTTCCGATAAACCTTGTCCATCGTCTTTCGTGCAAGATAACTGGCCTTTGCTGCGCCAGCACGATAAACCTGCTCCAAATAATCTTTATTTTTCAGCAAGTCTTCGGTTTTTGTCCGGATGGGGCGCAATAATTCTACAACTGCTTGCCCAACCGCAGGTTTAAAATCACCATAACCTTTGCCAGCAAATTCTGCTTCTACTGCTTCGGTTGTTTGCCCTGTGGCAAGCGCATAAATGGAAATCAAATTGGATACACCAGGCTTATCATCTGCCACAATAATACGGCTGTCAGAATCAGTTACAGCACGTTTAAATTTACGCATAATATCTTCTGGCTTGTCCATCAGCAGGATAAATCCATTCTGGTTTTCGTCGGATTTACTCATTTTGCGAACCGGATCAGCCAGGCTCATGATTTTTGCCCCGGTTTTCGGGATGTAAGGTTCAGGCATAACAAAAGTATCCGGATGGATGCCATTAAATCGCTGGACGATATTGCGTGCAAGTTCCACGTGCTGCCGCTGGTCTACGCCAACTGGCACCATATCCGTTTGATACAGCAGGATATCCGCCGCCATTAAAACAGGGTAGTCAAACAATCCAACATTGACATTATCCGTGTGTTTTGCAGATTTATCCTTAAACTGGGTCATACGTGAAGCTTCCCCAAACATCGTAAAACAGTTGAGTACCCATGCAAGTTCAGCATGGGCTGGCACATGGCTTTGCACAAACAAAATGCTTTTTTCTGGGTCTAAGCCGCAGGCAATATATTGCGCAAGCACTTCAAGCGTTTGGCGGCGCAGTGCAGCGGGTTCTTGGCGCACGGTAATTGCGTGCATATCCACAACACAATAAATGCAGTTATATTCCTCCTGAAGAAGCTGGAAATTTTTAATTGCCCCTAAATAATTGCCAAGGGTCAACTTACCAGAAGGCTGCACCCCAGAAAAGATTGTTTTTTTATCGCTCATTTTTATGACTACTTCCTTTGCTCTATTGAAGATGATATGGCATATCAGTTGCTATACCTATTTTTATCATATCATAAACTGGCGCAAGTTGCAACGCTATGGCTGCTTTTTCCCACAGAAATCAATTTTATATGGTTTAACACAGTTTACATCATTAAATGCCGATATTTTCTTTTTTGAAATTCCGGCAATTTTAAACCAGCAGATTGAATTGCATCCTCACCCATGCTATAATCAAACTAACAAACCGCATTTTGATTGAAAATCTGAAAAAACAAGGATGAAGGACGCATACAATCAAGTGCCAGTGGAATATATTGAAGGGCATATGGCGCATGGATGGTGCAAGATGATTCCCATTTGACAACATCCCTGTACAAACGGTATCATAAGACCATATTCATTTGGAAAGAGGGATTTTTGCTATGAACCAATTTATTTTGGCACTCGACCAAGGCACAACCAGTTCCCGCGCCATTTTATTTGACCAAGACCAACATATGATTGCTTCTGCCCAGCGGGAAACTTCCCAGATTTATCCGCGTGAAGGCTGGGTCGAACAAAACCCAATGGAAATCTACTCCACACAATATGCCGTGATGATGGAGGTGCTTGCTGCAGCTGGCGTTTCCAGCCAGGATATTGCTGCTATTGGCATTACCAATCAGCGTGAAACAACAATCCTTTGGGATCGTGCCACAGGTATACCAATTTATAATGCCATTGTTTGGCAATGCCGCCGTACTGCGGCGATTGTGGATGATTTATGTGCGAAGGGATTGCGGGATTACATCCGTCAAACAACTGGGCTAATCCCTGATGCTTATTTCTCTGGCACCAAAATCAAATGGATTCTTGACCATGTTGATGGCGCGCGCGAAAAAGCAAAACGTGGGGATATCCTATTTGGCACTGTGGATAGCTGGCTGGTTTGGAAATTAACAGGCGGAAAAGTCCATATCACTGATGCAACCAACGCATCCCGCACCATGATTTATAACATCCATACGCTGAATTGGGATGATACCTTGCTGAATGCACTGGATATCCCCCGTGCCATGCTGCCCAAAGTTTGCCCTTCCAGCATGATTTATGGAACAGTCCCCCTCCCTGGAGCAGAAGTCCCGATTGCTGGCATTGCCGGCGACCAGCAGGCTGCTTTATTTGGACAAACTTGTTTTTCTGCTGGTGATGTGAAAAATACTTATGGCACAGGCTGTTTCCTACTGATGAATACCGGAAATGAGGCGGTTGCCAGTGAAAATGGGCTGCTTACCACCATTGCGATACAAATTGGTGATGAAGTTCAATATGCACTTGAAGGAAGCGTCTTTGTTGGTGGTGCCGTCATCCAGTGGCTGCGGGATGAACTGCGGTTTTTTCGCGAAAGCTGTGACGCAGAATATTATGCCACAAAAGTTGCGGATACAGGCGGCGTATACCTAGTGCCTGCTTTCACTGGGCTTGGCGCACCACATTGGGATATGTATGCACGGGGCTGCCTGATTGGGTTGACCCGCGGCACAACACGAGAACATATCATCCGTGCCGCACAGGAATCCATTGCATACCAATGTAATGATTTGCTTCACGCGATGTCTCGCGACTGCAATGCGCCGCTGACAGCATTACGTGTAGATGGCGGCGCAAGCCGGGACAGCTTTTTGATGCAGTTCCAAGCTGATATTTCCTATTATCCAATTTGCCGCCCTGTAATAAAGGAAACGACTGCACTGGGTGCAGCTTATCTCGCTGGGCTTGCTGTGGGCATTTGGTCAAACCGGGGAGAATTGCGCGACTTATGGCGCTGTGATCAAACATATCAGCCTGCAATGCCAGAATCCCGCCGAATGGCATTGCTTTCCGGCTGGGAAAAAGCAGTTGAGCGCAGTTTGGGCTGGGCAAAATAAAACCACATTTTTACGGAGGTGTTTTTATGCCATGGTGTCCGCATTGCCGGGTAGAATACCGGCAGGGATTTACCCATTGCGCCGATTGCGGCGCAATGCTTACTGATACACTTGGTCCCCAACCTGTCGATATCTGCCGCCCTGCACAGCCTGTGCCGCTTACCCACAATGCAACAACTTTTGAAGCAGATAGTATGATAGCACTTTTACGCGGATTTGAGATACCATGTTTTTCCCAACCCAATTCTGGTGCGGAAAAATTATATACTGGCATCTCTCTTGCAGGGGAAACCGTTTTTGTCGAACAATCACAGCTTATGCAGGCAAAAGAAATCATCCGCGGCTATCAGAAAGGCGGCGCAAAGCTTGACGCCGATGATGTATCCGCCTTAACCGAAAAAGCACCGCCAGATGAATCACCAGAAGAATCCGCTGCATTGCTCCCCTCATGGGTAATCCAACTATTGGTTGTGTTGCTGGCGCTCCCCTTTTTGGCTTCTCTGTTACTGCCACGTCTTTTCCGCCCTTAATCTTGAAAAAAATAAAGCCTTGTTTGAGTCGCGTTTTCCTCAAACAGGGCTTATCTATTTTTATTTAGACGCGATAACGTGTCCCATATTGTATAAACCAGGTTGTGTCTGTGCTGCCAAATAAGCAGCCGCATCCACTGCCCCAGCCGCAAAAACTTCACGGGACAAAGCAGTATGCTTAATTTCAATCAATTCATCCCGTCCCGCAAATAAAACCGTATGTTCACCAACAATCGTGCCGCCACGCACCGTATGAATGCCGATTTCATGAGCTGGACGTTTTTCCCGACGTTCATGGCGGTCATATACATAATCTGCATCGTATGGCAGCGCCTCAGATACTGCGTCAGCAAGCATCAATGCTGTGCCGCTGGGGGCATCCAGTTTTTGATTATGATGTTTTTCTGTAATTTCCACATCATAACCATCACCTAAAACCGCTGCACATTTTTTCAGCAAATCCATTATCAAATTAATACCAACTGACATATTCCCTGAACGGAATACGGGGATTTTTTCTGACGCTGCACGGATTTCCTCCAGTTGTTCAGGCGAATGCCCTGTGGTGCAGATGACCACTGGTGTGCGCGTTTTGATACAGTAATGCAGAAGCTGGGTTGTAGAAGATACATTTGAAAAATCAATCACAACATCTGCCGCACCTGAAAATTCAAATGGGTCAGCATAAACCGGGAAATCACCCAATTTCACCGTATTGACATCAAACCCCGCAACAACCTTCATATTTTCTTTTCCAGCGCAAATATCAGCGATAACCCGCCCCATGCGCCCATTGCATCCTGAAAGTGCGATTTTCAGCATTTTTCAAAACTCCTTGCCGTTCACATGATCCCAAATATCTAATTCTTCAGATTTTGCAGCCCATTTTCTCCAGCTCTGCTTTCAGCAGCGCGGTATGTTCTGCGGTAGGTTCTACCAATGGCAAACGCAACGGCCCTACATTCCAGCCAAGCAGTTCCATTGCCTTTTTGACCGGCACAGGGTTGACCTCACAAAACAGGGCATTAATCAAATCCAAATACTTTAGCTGCATTTGGGTGGCTTCCTCATATTTCCCATCCAAACAAAGTTGACAAATTTCATGGGCTTCGCGCGGCGCAACATTGGAAAGCACGGAAATAACCCCTTTGCCGCCCAAAGACATCAGTGGAACAACCTGGTCATCATTTCCAGACCAGAAATTCAGTTCATCACCACAAAGCGCACGTCCTTCCGCTAGCAGCGAAAAATTCCCGCTTGCTTCCTTGACGCCATTGATGTATGGATGTTTGGAAAGTTCATAATATGTCTGTGCGGTAAAACTGATGCCTGTGCGGGAAGGCACATTATACAGGATAACTGGGCATTCACAGTCTGCAATCGCATTAAAATGGGCAATCAGCCCACGCTGGGTGGATTTGTTATAGTATGGCGTAACAGACAACACACCGTCCGCCCCGCTTGCCTTAGCGCTTTTGGTCAGCTTAATTGCCGTGCGGGTATCATTAGAGCCAGCACCTGCCACAACAGGCACACGCCCATTGACATATTCACAGCAGAACGAAATCGCGGCTTCATGTTCATCTTCTGGGCAAGTTGGGGATTCTCCTGTTGTGCCCATCACAATAATGGCATCTGTGCCATTTTCAATCTGGTGGTCAATGATTTTCTTAAACTCATCGTAATTGATTGAACCCTTTCCAGTGAATGGGGTGACAATTGCCACACCTGCGCCTGTAAAAATCGGTTTTTTCATAAAAAATCATCCTCCAAAAATCAGTCCATATATCCTTGGGCGCATAATAGTTCTGCCATCAGCACGGCGCCGCCTGCCGCGCCGCGCAGCGTATTGTGGGACAAGCTTACAAATTTATAATCATACAGCGCATCTTCACGCAAACGCCCAATTGATACGCCCATACCGCCTTCCAAATCACGGTCCAAACGTGTCTGTGGACGGTTTTCCTCCTCAAAATAGGTCAAAAATTGCTTAGGAGCACTTGGCAGATTCAATTCCTGTGCTGTGCCTTTGAAATTTTTCCAACGCTCTATCATGGTTTCTTTGGACGGCTTATGCTTAAACTTCACAAATGCTGCCGCCATATGCCCATCTGATGCCGCAACACGCAGGCACTGTGCGGTAATCACCGGCACAGTCGCTGGTTCAATATGGTCGCCCTCAATATGTCCCCATACTTTCATGGGTTCTTTTTCGCTTTTTTCTTCTTCGCCGCCGATATATGGAATAACATTATCAACCATTTCTTCCCATGTATCAAAGGTCTTACCTGCACCAGAAATCGCCTGATAAGTGCAGACTGCAACTTCGGTTGGTTCAAAATCCATCAGTGCCGAAAGGGCTGGCACATAAGACTGAATCGAACAATTAGACTTCACCGCGATAAATCCCCGCTTCGTACCAAGGCGTTTGCGCTGGGCTGGGATGATTTCCGTATGTGCAGCATTGATTTCTGGGATAATCATCGGAACATCAGGTGTCATACGATGGGCAGAATTATTGGAACAAACTGGACATTCCAGCTTTGCATACCGTTCTTCCAAAGCACGGATTTCATCTTTTTTCATATCCACCGCACAGAAAACAAAATCCACTTGAGAGGCGATTTGCTCCGCATCAGCAGATGCGTCATACATCACCATATCTTTATATTTTTCCGGAAGCGGCGTTTTCATCTTCCAGCGTCCTTCCACCGCCTGTGCATATGTTTTGCCTTTATTGCGACCAGAAGCCGCAAGCACCGTTACGGTGAACCATGGATGGTTTTCCAAAAGCAATGTAAAACGCTGCCCAACCATACCGGTTGCGCCGATAATGCCTACCTTATACTGTTTCATTTTCGATAATGCCTCCTACTATTTTAACCTATCCCATAAAAAGGGCAGAAACATAATGATTACTATTTTTCCGGCAATGCTGGTTTCAAAATCAAAAAACCGGTTGAAAAACCGGCGCAAACTGACTATAATGGGATGAGGCATAGCCTTTGCCCAACAAGTATGATAGCGCTCCACCGGCATTCCCGATGACAGACACGGCGGATTTTCTCCGGACGGTCCAGCTTCCCACTGCCGCGCACAGATGGAAAAGCTTCGGCGATTTTCCCTTTCCCATCCACACCAGCGGGGCGGCGGACCCTTGTAGATGTTACTGATGAAAACCGCACCTCTATCTTTAGAAAGAATCTTGTAACCCTTATTGTAGAGGAATCCCACCTTTTTGTCAAGGATTTTGCCGCCCATCCCCTATTGTTCGTGTTGCAAAATGAAAATATCGGCGGTTTCACCAATACATCTTATCAAAAGCGATTCCCTATGATAGCATAAAAAGAAAAATGAAGGATGATTTATGATATGTTTTGCTATTATCGGAAATATAAACGGTACTCTATACTCTATATTCTTGAAACCATGAAGCAATATATCCATAAACATACGCCCTGCGAGCGCAGCGATATTTTTCAGCGAAAACCGGCAGAATTTGATTCATTTTGAGTACCTTATTTTTCAAAGCGAACCCTTAATCATATAAAAAAATCTTTTGCCGTTTTAGAGCTTTCTAAAATCCTATGTATTATATCTTATACCAAACTGCTTTGGCTGTGCTTACCAAACCTTTAACCACATCGTACAATAAGGAGTAACCAAATATAAATATGAAAAAAAGTGATTTTTATTTTGACCTGCCTGAACGGCTGATTGCCCAGCATCCTTTGCAGCAGCGCGACAGTTCCCGCCTGCTGGTACTTGATCGCGCTTCCGGAAACGTCCGCCACCAGCACTTTACCGACTTGTTAAGCTACCTTTCCCCTGGTGACTGCCTAGTGATGAACAATTCCCGCGTAATTCCTGCACGTTTGATGGGGCAAGCCGAAGGGCGCACAACACCCATTGAAGTGCTTTTACTGAACGACCGCGGGAATGGCTTATGGGAATGCCTCACCCGCCCAGGCAAAAAAACGCGGGAAGGCGTGCGACTGTCCTTTGGGGATGGCTTATTAACTGGTGTTGTCGAATCAGTAAATCCTACTGATGGCAACCGATTTATCCGTTTCCAACATGAAGGAATTTTCCTCGAACTGCTGGACAAGTTGGGTTCTATGCCCCTGCCGCCATATATCCGAGAAAAACTGGACGATCCCGAACGCTATCAAACAGTCTATTCTAAAATGCCCGGCTCTGCTGCCGCGCCAACAGCCGGACTGCATTTCACCAAAGAATTATTAGAACGCATCAAACAAAAAGGCATTAAACTGGCATTTGTCACCCTCCATGTAGGGCTTGGCACTTTCCGCCCAGTCAAAGAGGAGGAAATCACTGACCATATTATGCACGCAGAATGGTATACAATAGACGAGACCACAGCAAAGACCATCAATGATACCCGCGTATCAGGCGGGAAAATCTGGGCTGTCGGTACGACCGCAACCCGTACCCTGGAAAGCATTGCGGATGAAGCTGGCACTGTGCGTGCCGAATCTGGTTGGACAGATATTTTCATTTATCCCGGCTACCATTTCAAAGCAGTTGACCATCTGGTGACCAATTTCCATCTGCCCGAATCCACGTTGATGATGCTCATTTCGGCTTTTGCCACCCGTGAACAGATTATGCAGGCTTATCATCAGGCTGTCCAAGCGGAATACCGATTTTTTTCCTTTGGCGATGCGATGCTGATACTATAAAACACCCAATGATATTACGCTATAAACGTGAAATAATCGGGTAGGAGGCAGGCGATTAGTTCACCTGCCGACCTCCCACACCACCG
>CAJUDU010000029.1 GCA_910584935.1 uncultured Butyricicoccus sp.
CCCTATTATACCACACCTTCTTGACTTATGAAGGATTAAATCAGTGGTTCCTTTATTCACTTTTGTGCAAAAAACGCATGGTATAATCCGTTGTTTGCTGGGGATGCTATCCTGTAAGACTGCAAATCAAACAAGGAGCGATTTTATGGCAGCAATACAATTCACCCGTTCGCTTCCGGAAAATATCAGCCGGATGCAGGCGCTTTTTGAAAATGATAATACCCTTATCATCCGTGAAACCCGCAGTGCGGCAGGTTTGCATTGTGCTGTTTTTTTCATTGATGGCATGGTAGATGGACGTGCCATTAACCAAAGTGTCATTTGCCCGCTGGTCAACAGCCCGCTTGAAAAAACCGATGTAAAAACCCTTGCCCATACGGTTTTACAGGTAAATGACAGCAAACCCGAACCTGATACGGATAAAATGCTGTCCTCATTATTATATGGCAATGCAGTAATCCTAACCGAAGGACAAGACAGCGCAGTTGTGGTAGATACCAAAAACTTTACAACCCGTTCGCCAGAGGAACCTGATAATGAACGGGTATTGCGCGGCCCACGGGAAGGGTTTACTGAAGCCTTTATGACCAATTTGTCCCTAATTCGGCGGCGGCTGAATGACCCACGATTAAAATTTTCCTTTTCCCGCATGGCAGGGCGCACCAATACGGTGGTCTGTTTATGTTATTTGGAAGGCATTACCGAAGAAGGTTTAGTCAAAGAAGCCCGCCGCAGGCTGGATACCTATTCGCTGGATGGCATTTTAGATGCTAATTATCTTGCGGAATGGATACGGGATGACCGGAAATCGCCATTTCCTACCCTTGGTACAACCGAACGCCCAGATGTTGTGGTTGCCAAACTTCTGGAAGGACGTTTGGCAATTGTGGTTGACGGCACACCTGTTGTTTTAACGGCACCCTGTATTTTGCAGGAATGCTTACAAGCCAATGACGACTATTATCTGCCCACCCAACAAGCAGGGCTTGCCCGCGTACTGCGGTCGCTGGGCATTTTGATTTCTATGACAGTTGCTGGGTTTTATATTGCCTTGCTTTATCATCATGCCGAAGTCTTGCCCACCCGTATGCTGCTTGCCATTGCCGCGGCACAAAAAGGCGTCCCTTTGCCCCCATTATGGGAAATCCTTGCGTTACTGATTGTGTTTGAAATCCTCAAGGAAGCCGGTACCCGTACCCCTGGCGTTATTGGTTCTACGATGTCCATTGTTGGCGGGCTGGTGCTGGGACAATCAGCTGTCGAAGCACGGCTGATTTCTGCCCCCGCTGTCATTATTGTTGCCGTTGCGGCTGTCACTGGGCTTGCTGCTCC
Organism: uncultured Butyricicoccus sp.; assembly: GCA_910584935.1. Taxonomy (GTDB): domain Bacteria; phylum Bacillota; class Clostridia; order Oscillospirales; family Butyricicoccaceae; genus Butyricicoccus_B. Next base: position 1,333 of record CAJUDU010000029.1, read on the forward strand.
CAAACTGGAATCCGCAGCGCTTACCATGCGGTTTATCTTAGCTGGCTGCGGCGCATTATTTGGGCTTTATGGGCTATTATTTGGGCTGGCACTGATGCTGCTGCATTTATGCGCGATTCATTCTTTCGGCACACCATATCTGTTAAATCTATTGCCGCGTGTTACGGCACATACCGAAGACCGTTGGGTTCGGGCTAATTGGTATCATATGCACAGCCGCCGCTTTTTGGCGCGAAAGGGGAAACCATGAAACGATTGCTTGCACTGATTTTTGGACTGCTGCTGATTGCCTGCTGCTATGCAAACCGTGACAATGGCATGGTGCAGGATGCCGCACAACTATTGCCAGTATCCGCGCTTGCGGTCAGCACCTGTCCAGAAGGTTACCTGATGACCATTGAAAGCATTCAGCAAGATAGTTTGGACGGCGATGCTGCCCCCGCTTATTTTTCCGTGAAAGGCACTGATTTCAGCACCATGTTTGAACAGGCAGACAGCTTGCTGGCAAGCCGTTTATATTTAAGCCATGCGCAAGTCATTTTAGCCAGCAAAGAGGTCTTACAGCAAGCGCTGCCCGCTTTAGCGGACAGCTTGCTGGCTCGCCCGGATGCACGGCTAACCTTACGCATTGCAACCGTAGAACAAGGCGATGTTGCTGATGTATTATGCGCGGAATCCATTGACGGCAGTGTGCCAGGCATGGCGCTGGCAGAACTGCTTGACCAACGTGCGGCAGATGGCACCTTTGCGGATGCGCCACTATTCCGCATTTTGGATTGGCAGCAAAGCAACCAGCCAGTTGCTCTGCCGGTTTTAGGGCTTACAGAAGATGGCTATGCAGCGCCGGCAGGCAGCGCGCTGCTGCAAAATGGCGAAATACAATTCCTTTCAGGGGGTGGGCTGGATGCGTGATACCATTTTCCCGCGCTGGCAAGGGGCTTTTTTAGCCATTTTCTTATTGGCTGACGGGCTATATTTACCCGCTGCTCCGCAAGCTGTGCATAACCTGCTTTTGGGTGGACTGCTTGCTCTGCTGGTTTCCATGCTCTGGCTAAAAATACTTTCCAACGCCCAGCAGCGGGATTTTGAAAGCCTTTGCCAAAACCATTTGCCTGCCTGGGCTTGCCGCTTGCTTTTTGCACTAGTTGCAGCGGCTTGCATCGCTGGCGTATGGTATTCTTTACAGCGGCTTTCTGCTTTTTGGAAACAAACCGCATTTATGGGTTTCCCGCGCTGGTTTGGCGCATTGATTTTGCTTTTTCTCGGCTGGCGCGCTGGACGGCGCGGGCGCACAGCCGTTTCGATGTGGGCATATCCGATGCTGTTTTTCACTGGGGCAGTGATTTTGTTATCCCTGCTGGTAACTGTGCCCGATTGTGCCCCAGAACATTTGCCCGCGTTGTTTGAAGGGTTTACCATCATGCCATCCCTGCTTTGCCGGTATTTATGGCTGCTTTTACCGCTGATTTTATGCACCCAAGACAAAGAAACCCCCAACTTACGGGCATACAGCATTGGCGTGCTGTCCGGCAGCCTTGGGCTGGTGCTGATTGCCCTGCGGGCATGGCTTGTGCTTGGCGCTGGCGCAAGCCAGCTGCCCTATCCCGCGTTTTCTGCTGCTGGTGTATTTTCTGTCGGCGATTTTTTACAGCGTGGCGAAGTGATTTTCGGCTGTGCGCTTGCTTTATGTGAAGCTGTTCGCGTTGCCCTGCTGATTACACTGCTTTATTCCGCCTGCCGGATTGTATTCCCAAAACAAAACGCTAAGCAGCAGAAACCCTGCCAAACCTGACTCACAGATACAGAAAAGCCCTTTTGCCAAGTGGCAAAAGGGCTTTATTTGCATCAAACTGCTGCACACATTAGCACGCGGCGTATAAGCGATAAAGTGCGTCTTCTTTTTCAAAAGGAAATCGGGGCGTCTAAAACCATCTGCTGATATTCCAGCGGCGTAAAACCAAGACGTTCATATAACGCCGCCGCACGGGTATTTTCCGCTGTCACTTCCAAACGGAACCGGGCAGCATTTGGATATGCTGCCCGTACCGCAGCAATTAACGCTTGCCCTATGCCTTGCCCTTGCAGGGCTGGCATGACCATTAATTCTTCCAGCCAAATACATAACCCGCCTGCTTCATTTGACCAGGTTACTGCACATAAACAATATGCTTTAGGAATATCCCGTTCATCTGCTGCCACAAAACAACGTGCATATGCTGTATCACTCATCAGCAAGTCAAATGTGTGTTCCGCATGGCTGTCCGGGATGGGGTGCGCCACTGCGGGAAGGGCATAAAAATCATGCACCATCTGACAAAAATATGGCTTGTCCCATGGAAGGATTTCACGTATCTCCATACCGTTAAATTTGTGCCAGTGCCTGATCTAAATCTGCAATAATATCTTCTACATTTTCCAGCCCAACTGACAGCCGGACTAAACCTGGTTCAATGCCCGCGGCAACCAATTGTTCATCCGTCAGTTGACGGTGGGTTTCTGATGCCGGATGTAAAACACAAGTGCGGATATCTGCAACATGGACTTCATTACAAGCCAGTTTTAAACTGTCCATAAACTTCATGGCGGCTTCACGCCCACCTTTGATATCAATGGACATCACACCTGATGTGCCCTGCGGCAAGTATTTTTTTCCCAGTTCATAATACTTATCGCCCGGCAAGCCTGGATACCGCACCCCTGCAATTTTATCCGAACCCGCTAAATGTTTAGCAACTGTTTCCGCATTGCGGCAATACTGTGCCATGCGTACTGGCAGGGTTTCTAAGCCAAGATTCAGCAAAAATGCAGAATGTGCAGCTGGATAACAGCCAAAATCACGCATAAGCTGCATCCGTGCTTTAATGATATATGCCATATTGCCAAATTCACGGGTATATACTACACCATGATAGCTCTCATCTGGTTCAGTAAAATCCGGGAATTTGCCGGAGGCCGCCCAATCAAATTTGCCGCTGTCTACAATCACGCCGCCACCCTGTACCGCATGACCATCCATATATTTGGTGGTTGAGTGGATCACAATATCCGCGCCCCATTCAAATGGGCGGCATAAAATTGGTGTTGCAAAAGTGCTGTCAATGATTAGCGGCACATGGTTTTTATGTGCTATCGCAGCCCATTTTTCAATATCAAACACAGCAAGCGCAGGATTTGCCAGGGTTTCGCCAAAAACAGCTTTTGTATTTGGTTTAAATAATTTCTGGATTTCTTCTTCCGAAGCTTCCGCATCTGCCCAGATGCATTCAATGCCCAATTTCTTTAACGTGACGCCAAATAAGTTGATGGTACCACCATAAATTGTTGTTGCTGCAATGAAACTGTCCCCAGCAGAACATACATTTAAAATGGACAGCAAAGATGCTGCCTGCCCGCTGCTGGTCAGCATAGCGCCAACGCCGCCTTCTAATTCCGCAATTTTCTTTTCCACCGCGTCACAAGTCGGGTTTGCAAAGCGGGAATAAATACATTCCATTGGCATATCAAAAAGTGATGCGATTTTTGCGGTTGAATCAAACCGGTAGGTGGTAGACTGTACAATGGGCATCACGCCAGGCCCGCCATTTTCCGGCTGGTATCCTGCGTGCAAGCATTTTGTTTCCAAGTTCATAAAGGATTTCCCCCTATTTTGAATTTCCAGAATTATTGTATCACACCGCAGCTGCTTCGGTCAACCGGACAAAACACTTTCAGAGTTATTCATAAAGGGTTTTTCGGGAAGCAAGGTCAATGCTGACCTGCGTTCCCTTGCCTGGCGCGGAAACCACCGAAACCGGGTGACGCAAAGATTCTAATATCCGGCGGCATAAATATAAACCGATACCTGTGGATTTTTGTTCCTGCCGCCCATTATGCCCTGTGAATCCTTTGTCAAAAATACGCGGCAAATCTTCCGGGGCAATGCCTATGCCTGTATCCGCAATCACTAACGTGGCTTCCCCTTCTAATGTAATGGATACTTTGCCCACAGGCGTATATTTTAACGCGTTAGATAATAACTGTTCGATGACAAATTGCAGCCATTTTTCATCTGTCAGCACTTTGCAGCCCAAAGGCGTATAATCTAAGGCAATTTTACTGCGGATGAATAATGGGGCATATTTCCGGACGGCTCGGGTGATCATGGAATCCAACTCATACCGCCGGAACACAAAATCACTGGAATCACTGCCAAGCCGTACATATTGCAGCGCCATTTCAGTATATTGCTCAATTTTAAACAGTTCACCAGTAATTTCCTGGTTTAATGGATGGGGTTCACTTTGCAGCAACAACCGCATTGCGGCAATCGGTGTTTTAATTTGATGCAGCCATAAGGTATAGTAATCCATCATTTCAACCTGTGCCGCTTCCATCGCATCCGCCTGCGTGCGGTAAGCTTCATATAATGCAGTAATCATCTGCTGGTAATCAGCTTCAATGATATCCCGTGGTTTGGGCATCCCATCAATATAATAAGGCAATTGATAAATTGCAGCCTGTACCTGCCTATGGCGCTGCCGCGTCAGCAAAAGGTTCACTACAAACACAATAGCGGCAATCACAGCACATAACGATAACCCATATAACACACTGCCTGGTGCAACATCCTGAAGCGCCATCAGCGCCGCAAAAATCAAGGCAAAAACCGCGGATAACCCATAAATCAATAAGCCATGTTTTAATCCATACATGATAAATCCCTCACAAAATAACCGGCGCCTTTTTTGGTTGCAATAAAACCATCCAGCCCATAGGCGGAAAGCTTATGCCGCAGGCGGTTGATATTCACGGTTAATGTATTTTCATCAATAAAACTATTGCTTTCCCATAAACGGGTCATCATTGCATCACGGGAAACCACTTGCCCTTGTCCTTCTAAAAGGGCTTGCAAAATGCGAAATTCATTGCGGGTAAGTTCTATGGTCTGTCCATGATAAGATAATCCCATCCCAGATAAATCCAGCACCACATCCCCATACCGTATGATATTGGCATTCCCTGTGAAATGATATGTCCGCCGCAATAATGCGCGGACTTTTGCCATTAAAACCGTTAAATCAAAGGGTTTGGGAATGAAATCATCTGCTCCCATGTCCATTGCCATCACAATATTCATATTATCAGAAGCAGATGAAAGAAAAATTACAGGTACGCTGGAAATCCGACGGATTTCCTGGCACCAATAATACCCATTGAAAAACGGCAGGGAAATGTCTAGCAAAACAAGCTGTGGGTCATATGCGGTAAACTGGCTTAACACCGCAGAAAAATCATCTGCCGTTTGTGCCGTGAGTCCCCAGCGTTTCAATTCAGCAGTCACAACACCTGCAATAATCGGATCATCTTCTACAACAAAAACTTTATACATCATAAAAAAACTGCCCTCCGTTCCTTTTGATTGTACCATAGATATCGCAAATGCACCAAGGAAAAAACAACAGGGCGCTTATCAGATAAGATAAAAAAATTCCCCGTATCAGCTGCCAGTTGGATTTATCCATAAAATAAACCCTTATTGCAATCTACAAATACTCTTTGCGGAAAGGTGTTGTATTTTCGCCGGAAATCTGTTATCCTTTAATGTGAGGTAATGTCTTTTAGAAATCTTTTTGGAGGAATCCCATGCTTTTAAACTTAATCCTGTCTGGCGACTTGCGCAGCCTATTTATTGGCGCTTTACTGTGCATCCCTTCAGTTGTTATCTGCCTTTCTTTTCATGAGGCTTGCCATGGGCTGGCTGCTTATTTGATGGGCGACCATACCGCGAAAGCTGCTGGACGTTTAACCCTTGACCCGCTTGCCCATATTGACCCTTGGGGCTTCCTTTGTATGATGCTGCTTGGCTTTGGTTGGGCACGCCCTGTCCCGGTTGATATCTCCCAGTTCCGCAACCGCCGTTTGGGCATGGGCATTACGGCTTTTGCCGGGCCGCTGGCTAATATTATCCTTGCTTTTATCGCATACTTTATTATGCTGATGCTGATGATAAACGGTGGAGCAGACATGAACAGTTTTTTACAAATCATGACTGAACTGTTCTACTATATCGCTTCCCTTTCAGTTGGGCTGGCTGTCTTTAATCTGCTGCCCATCCATCCACTGGATGGCTCCCGTATTCTTGACGCAATCCTTCCATTCAAAGCGCAAATCCGTTACCAAAACTTTTTGCACCGCTATGGCTCAGTTATTCTGCTTGTTGTGGTGATGTTCATCTGGTGGGGCGGCATTTCGCTGCTGATTCAGCCTGTCCGCAATGCAATTTATCACGCGGCACAATCCGCCGCCTTTGCCATTGCCGGGATTCCCACATGAACAGTAATCCTTTGACATTCCGGCTCGACCGCTTTGAAGGGCCGCTTGATTTATTGCTGCACCTGATTGCAAAAAATAAAGTCAGCATCTATGATATCCCAATTGCACAAATACTTGACCAATACATGGAAGTGCTGAACCAGGCGCAGGCAATGGATATGGATGTTGCCGGAGATTTTATCGCCATGGCTGCCCAGCTTGTTTATATCAAATCCAAAATGTTATTGCCCCGGCATGAGGAAACCCCTGAAGATGACCCGCGTGCTCAGCTTGTCGAAATGCTGCTGGAATACCAACGCATTAAGCTCGCTGCCCCATATTTGCGTGAGCATGGCGAATTTGGGCGCGATATCTTTACCAAATCCCCTGAACCACTGCAAACAAAAACCCCTGTGGAATACCGGCACCCAGTATCTGACCTTGTGCGCGCCGCACGCAATCTGCTGCGGCGTACCGAACGCCGTATCCCGCCTTCCGCTAAAGTCTTTACCGGCATTGTCGGGCGGGAACCAGTACCCGTTGGGGAGAAAATTTTGCAAATCTTAAACCGTTTTTTATCCCATACCCGTTTAAAATTTTCCCGTTTATTTGACCATGCGCAAAGCCGTTCGGAAATTGTCGCTTTATTCCTTGCTGTGCTGGAACTCTCCAAAACCCACCGGGTTATGCTGGAAGGGGAAGGCGATGATTTGGAACTAAGGCTTACGCAGCCAGGGGAGGAGGTTCCCCACCATTGAATACCCTGCAAGCTACTTTGGAAGCCATCCTGTTTGCCGCTGGGGATGCCGTGACCATTGCCCGGCTTGCCCAATCAGCAGACGCAAAGCCTGATGAAGTGGAAGCCGCTTTATCCAGCCTGGCTGACAGCTATGATTTTGACCAGCGGGGCATTATGCTTGTCCGCATGGAGGACAAAGCCCAACTTTGTTCCCGCCCGGTTTATGCGGCGGCTGTCCGCAAAGCGGTGGAAAGCCGCAAACCCCCACAGCTTTCTCCTGCCGCACTGGAGGTGCTGACCATTGTCGCATACCGCCAGCCGGTAACACGGGCTTATATTGAACAACTACGCGGTGTAGATTCCGGCGGCACGGTTGCCAGCCTTGCCGAAAAAGGGCTGATTGCCGAAGCCGGACGGCTGGATGTCCCTGGACGTCCGATTCTTTTTCGGACAACCGATGCCTTTTTACGCACATTCTCTATTTCCAGCCTGGCAGAACTGCCGGAACTGCCAGAACTCACAGAAGGCGAACAACTCCAGCTTTCCGCTGGTGAGGAGCAATCAGAGTGATGATCATCTTTATGCTGGCTTTGAAAATTTTGTGCATCCTGCTGGCTGTCCTTTTGGGGCTGGTTATGCTTGTGCTGCTGGCAATGGTTCCACGTGCAGGCATCCGCCTGACTGGCAAAGATGGCAAAATCAATCTTTGGGTGCGGTATGGACAAATCCGGCTGCATCTTTACCCACTGCCAAAGCGTGCAAAAAAAACAGCGCACACCCCCAAAAAAGCGCCGCCGGAAAAGCCCCAAAAAACAGATGCGCCAAAAGAATCTCGGCATATTGATCTTGGCAACGCCATTTGCCTAATGCTTGGCTTGCTGGACGACCTGCGCCATGCTATGCGGATTGATATCCTGCATCTTGATGCTGTGATTGCCACAGGCGACGCCGCCCATACCGGTATGCTGCTGGGCATGGCTGCTGCCCTTTCGGGCATGATAACCCCAGTTTTACAGCAAAGTTTTAATATCCCCCATTACCATATCCATATTGACGGGGATTTCCAGGGGGATAAAGGCCATTGGCAGGCAGAAGCCGCTGTTTCTGTCCGTCCAATCCGCTTATTATGGGCGCTGGTACGGCGCTGGTGTGATATTTTCAACCTTTTTAAACCTGAAAAAACGGAGGCAAAAACATGAGTGAACATCCTATCCGCGACCTGATGACTGAAACCATGGAAAAAATCAAATCTATGGTTGATGTGAATACCATTATTGGTTCCCCAATCCAAACCCCAGATGGCACAACCATCATCCCTGTTTCTAAAGTGACTTTTGGCTTTGGCACCGGCGGTTCGGACTTTGCGCCAAAAGGCAATGCGCCATTATGCTTTGGCGGTGGCGGCGGCGCTGGCGTGACGGTCTCCCCAGTCTGTTTCCTTGTTGTCAGCCGCGATGGGGACGCTCGTATCCTGCCGCTGAATGCGCAGGCGGAAACAACCGCTGACCGCATTGTAGAAATGATACCTGGTGTATTCAACAAGGTATCCAGTTTTGTCAGCAGCCGCCAGGCTGCGAAAAATACCCCGGAAACCGCAGATATGGCGGAAACCGATGGCGTAGCCGAAGATATCCAGCCTTAAAACAATCATATCCCCCGGAACCTGCTCATATGGTTATATTAGCAGGTTCCATTTTGTACTGTCTAGGGGGATATGCATGAAAAAAATACTGTTCGGGCTGCTTTTTGCCCTGCTGCTGGCACAGCCTGCACAGGCTCTCAGCGCACATAGCGCCATTGTCTTAGATTGCGCTTCTGGTGATGTTTTATTTGCACATAACGCAGATGAAATCCTGCCAATGGCTTCCACAACAAAGATTATGACTGCGCTTGTCGCGCTGGATTATGGCGATTTGGACCGTACCTATACGGTGAAAAAAGAATATACTTTGGTGGAAGGTTCATCCATGTACCTGCGGGAAGGTGAAACCATTTCTATGCGGGATACCTTATATGGGCTGATGCTGATGAGCGGCAATGATGCCGCTTTAGCTGTCGCTGGTGAATGCGGCGGACAGCAAGCGTTTGTCCAGGCGATGAATGACAAAGCGGCTGCCCTTGGGCTAATGAATACCCATTTTGATAACCCTAATGGGCTGGACAGTGAAAACCACCATACCACTGCCCATGAGCTGGCAACGCTCGCGGCTTATGCCATGCAAAACCCGGATTTCCGACAGATTGTCAGCACAGCTTCTTATACCATGGAAGGGCGCACCATGGTAAACCATAACAAATTGTTAAAACGATATCCAGACGCGATTGGCATCAAAACTGGATATACCAAAAAAAGTGGGCGTTGTTTGGTATCCGCAGCTGAACGCAATGGGCGGCAGCTTGTCGCGGTCACGCTCAATGACCCGGATGACTGGGATGACCATATTGCGATGCTGGATGACGCATTTTCCCAGTTCCAGGAATATACGCTGCATGAAGCCGGTCAGCAAATCGGCAGTGCCCCCTGTGAAGGTGGTGATATCACGGTCTTGCCTTATCAGGCGGAAAGTGATATCAAAATATCGCTCACGCCTGCGGAATATGAAGCGTTAGAAACTTCTATCACCGGGGCAAAATTCATTTACGCCCCGGCTGCAAAAGGGCAAACCTATGGCACCATTACATATACCCTGCATGGCAAGCCGTTGGCGCAAGATCATCTAACATTTACCCAAAGTGCTGCCATGCTGCCTGAAAAGCTGGAATGGTGGGAAATCCTACTGCAAAAAATAGCATCCCTATTGGATGGGTTACGAGGAATATTATGAAAGAACGATTACAAAAACTGATTGCCAGCGCTGGGCTTTGCTCCCGGCGCATGGCAGAAACTTGGATTACAGCAGGACGCGTTACGGTGGATGGGCGCAAGGCATCGCTTGGCGACCAAGCAGACCTTGCCCGCCAGCGGGTTTGTGTGGATGGCAAACCACTGGCATCCAGCGAAGAAAAAGTGTATCTTATGTTGTATAAACCGCGTGGCTATGTCACTTCGCTGCACGATGATAAGGGACGGAAAGATGTATCCCTGCTGGTGCGGGATTGCGGCTGCCGGGTATATCCTGCTGGGCGGCTGGATTATGATTCCGAAGGGCTGCTGATTATGACCAATGACGGTACACTAACCCAGCAGCTTACCCATCCTTCCCATGAAACCAGCAAAACCTATTTGGTGACTGTGCGCGGTGATTTAACACGTATCCCCGCGCTAAGTGAACCGATGGTGATTGATGAATACCGGATACAGCCCGCCAAAGTGATGGTGATCAGTCAGGAAGATCATCAGGCACGGCTTTCCATCACCATCCATGAAGGCCGCAACCGCCAAATCCGGAAAATGTGTGAACAATGTGGTTTTTCGGTGCGGCGGCTTAAACGCATTGCTGAAGGCACACTGACACTTGACCGCAAGCTTGCCCCTGGCAAATGGCGTACACTTACCCCGGAAGAAATCGCCTCCTTAAAAAACACGCCTGCCAATGCGGAAAAAGAGGGGAAGGGAACCCGATAATGGCTCCCTTCTCCTCTCTGTTTAGCTTATGCCTTTTCCCGCATTTTCACGGGGAATAAAACTTGGGTTTTCAACTGCTGTGGGTCTGTTGTTTTGCTGGGTTCTGTTAAAAAACGTTCATAGCTGACTGGCTCCATCTCATATTGTGGATGGTTTTCCAGCCATTTCGCAATCATATCATGGGCACCCCCAATGGTGGCGTATGGGCCGGTATGGGTTGTGCCAACACATAACGCCCCTGGCAGGCTGCGTATGCCCTGTGCCTGCCCTTCCACAGGAATCAGAAATTCCATATCCGCATTTTCTGGATCAAATCCTTCGCCATAAAATGCCATAATCGGTGGCTTGCCTGATGGGCGCAAGCCATTTGCCGCAAGCTGCTGATAGGTTGCATCAATCAAATTGCCGATTGCTTTTTCTTCACAGGGGATGCAGCGCCGCAGCCCAAATACCTGTTCTGATTCCATTTGCACCAATGTGGCTGTGTAATTTTGTTCCATATGAAAAACCTCCATCCTGTGCAGGTCATATGCCATACGGTGTGCCAGCTCCTTCCATTCCAATGCCTGGGTTTTGACCCAATCATATTGCCGCAAGATATATTCCCGCTGCTGCTGTAGCGGCAACGGCAGGATTTTTGCAATCTCTGCCAAGGGGAAACGGTATGCTTTCAGCCATTCAATTTTACGCACGCGTTCAAGTTGGCTGGCTGCATAATAACGGTAGCCATTTTCCCCGATTTTCTCCGGGCTTAGCAGCCCAATCGCATTATAATGGCGCAGCATCCTTGCGGATACGCCGCAAAGCTTGGAAAATTCACCGATGGTAAACATATGCCCTCCTGCTTTGTTGATTTGGATTTCAGAACCGGTTCTGTATCTTTAGCTTACACCTTACCATGGTGTTAAAGTCAAGGGATTTTATTAGATTTTTTACCACCCAAAAGAAAGGGAGAGTTCTAACCCATGAAGTGGAAAACAATACGTCAAACTGTTTGGGATAAATTAGCCAAAGAAAAACGCCCGATTGTGCTTTATGGCATGGGCGATGGCGCGGATAAAATTTTGCAGGTCTTTTCTGAGCGGCAAATTCAGGCTTCCGGCGTTTTTGCCAGCGATGAATTTGTTCGAGGGCATTCTTTTGCTGGGTTCCCAGTGCGTACATTGGCGCAGACCATCGAACAGTTTGGCAATGATATTGTGATTGTTTTATCCTTTGCCAGCCAGCGCCCCGAAGTGCTGGAAAAAATGTATGCGCTGGACAAGCAATTTGATGTTGTCGCGCCTGATGTGCCAGTTGCTGGCGATGGCTTATTTGATTTGGCATTTGCCCATACACATATGGAAGAATTTGATGCTGTTGCGGCTTTACTTTCAGACAGCCTTTCACGGCAAGTGCTGGATGCTATGATTTGTTTCAAACTAACCGGACAGCTTTCTTATTTGCAGATGGGGGAATCTGAAAAGGCAGAAGCCTTTACGCATTTATTAAAGCCGCATCCCGCGGAACATTTTATGGATTTTGGCGCTTATAATGGCGATACAATTCGGGAATTACTGGGCTATACCCATGGTGCATTTGCATCAATTACCGCGCTGGAACCAGATCCCCGCAATTTCCGCAAGCTGTCCAGCTATGCGCAGGGGCTTTCCGGAGATATCCGGCTCATACAAGCTGGCGCATGGGATTCTGACTGCACCATGACTTTTGCCGCAAAAGCTGGACGTAATTCCCGTTTATTTGCCAAAGGGCAGCAAGTGCAAATGCGTGCGGCGGACAGTATATTACAAAGCGCACCCTGCACCATGCTGAAGCTGGATGTTGAAGGCGCGGAACGCCAAGCTTTGCTTGGCGCCGCGCAAACCATTGCACGGTGGAAACCTCGCCTAAATGTTGCCTGTTATCACCGCAATGAGGATTTATTTACACTGCCATTGCTGGCACATCAGTTAAATCCGGATTATATGTTATATTTGCGGCACCATCCTTATGTGCCCGCGTGGGATGTCAATTTATATGCCATTTGATAAACAGAAAAGCCTGATGCCTGCTTATTTTGCAGGGCATCAGGCTTTTTTTGTAAGCTGTTATGGGTTTTATCTGCTTACAGTTTGGTTAAAACACGGTGCAGGATAATTGCCATTTCCGCACGGCTGAGTGTGCCGCCTGGATTCAGCATACCATGGTCATTGCCGGAAACAATACCGCTCTGTACCAGTGCTGCGACTGCGTTTTGAGCATATGGAGCAACCAAACCGCCATCCCCAAAGCTACCAAGTGCTGATGTTGCACCATATGGCGTGCTCTTACCAGTTGCGTTCAGGGTGCGCTGGATAAGCAACATGGCATCCTGGCGGGTTAAGGAATCGGCTGGATTAAACCGCCCATCCGTTGTGCCAGAGGCAATATTTAATGCTTTTGCGGCTGCAATCGCCTGTGCGTAATAGCTTTCTGATGGAACATCATAAAAACTGGATGTTGCTGTGGTGCGCAAATCAAACGCACGGTAAAGCATTAAGACAAAATCACCACGGGAAATATTTTGTGCTGGAGCATAATGGCTGGCATCAATGCCGCTGACTACATTGCTCTTGTAAAGGTAATCAATGGATGATGCTGCCCAGCTATAAGAGGAACCAACATCAGCAAATACAGCAGATGCTGCCGGGCGCGATACCGAAACTTCAATCGAACCGCTAAACGAACGGTTATTCCGGTCTGTGCCGACATAACTGATAACGGCTGTGCCGGTAAATCCTGCCGCTGGGACAAATGCTACCGATGACAATGCTGGCGAACCGCTGACCATATAGTTAATGCTGGCATTGACTGGCGTTCCTGTATTGGCGGGACTAAGATAACCAGAATATAACTTGCCGCTCGCTTCGTCCGGGATGGAGAACCGTACCGAGTTCAGCGAGGACTGTCCCCAGTTGTTGCATACTGTAACAAAATCATTGGTTTGGAATGCTACCGGTACACCGGTTGACGCGTAATGGATTGTTCCAGCCGTGCCGGAAATCGGGTTATTTTGCTGTGTGCCATTATACGAAATATTTACCGTACCGCTAAACGATGTATTATCTGTAGAACGTCCAGTGAATGAGATTTTTGCGGATGTCACCGAATTATTCGCCGGGACAAATGATACTTCATCCAAATATGGGCTGGAATTGCGGTAATAGCTGGTTGATGCGGAAACCCTACTGCTGGAACTACCAGAATACTGGTAATATAATGTCCCTGTTGCAGTGCTTGGCAGGCTAAACCGTACATAGTCAAGGTTATAACCAGTTACCGTGCGGGAATAATTGTTGAAATCATTGACGCTGAAATTCACAGTCCGCCCTGCCTGCGCAGAATAATTGATATCATCCCCACTGCCTTGCCCAACATGGATGGTAATATCCCCTGTTGCCTGTTTGCCATTGGTGTTATAGGCGGTGAATGGGATGGTCACAGTGCCAGTGAAACTGTCATTGGGCACAAAGGTGATATCATCAATATATGGGTTGGAACTGCGGTAATAACTGGTTGAGGTTGATACCTTGGTGCTGGAGCTGTTGGAATACTTATAATACAAGATGCCGCGGGAAGTGCTTGGCAAGGAGCGGAACCGGATATAGTTGAGGTTATAACCGGTTTCATCATTGGAAAAACGATTAAAATCAGATACCGAGAAGTTGACTGACCTGCCTTTTGCTGTATCATAAGAAATATCACCGCTGTCACTGCTGCTGTCGTTGCCAACAGTAATCACAACATCGCCGGAAATCCGCCTGCCGCTGGTGTCATATGCGTTAAATGGAATCGTGACGGTGCCGGTGTAATTATTTGCTGGCACAAAGGTGATATCATCCAGGTAAGCGCTGGAACTGCGGTAATAGCTGGTAGATGTCGATACCTTGGAGCTGGAGCTATTGGAATACTTATAATACAATGTGCCGCGGGAAGAACTTGGCAGCGAAGTAAACCGCACATAGTTTACGTTATTCCCGGATTCATCACGGCAATAGCTGTTAAAATCAGACGCATTGAAATTGACTGACCGGTTTTTGGAGGTGCGGTAAGTAACATCCCCGCCACGGCGGTAATCATCATCGACATGGATAATCACTTCACCTGTGAAACGGTTATTGTTGGTGCTGTAGCCTGTGAATGGGATAGTTACGGTACCAGAATAATTGCTTGCCGGTTCAAAGCTGATATAATCCAGATATGGGCTGGAACTGCGGTAATAATTTGTACCCGTGCTGACGCGGCTGTTGGAACTGGAATAACGGTAATACAAAATGCCGCGGGAGGAACTCGGCAGATCAGTGAAACGGATATAGTTTAAGTTATAGCCGGTTTCATCGTTACAGTAATCATTAAAATCATTGACCGAAAGGTTCAGTGTCCGATTGCGGTCAACGCTGTATTCCAAATCGCCATAGTCATCATCATCGCCGCCTGTGCCGACAGAAATTTGGATTTTGCCAGTATAGGTTTCGCTGTTCATGCTATATGCGGTATAGTTGATGGTTGCTGTGCCGTTGTAGCCATTTTTCGGCACAAAGCTGACCTTATGAATATATGGCGAACCGCTGGATTTATATTTTGTGGATGGGTTAATCTCCTGGTTATAGCTATTCTTGTCTGAATAGTCATAATACAGCCTGCCCTGGTTGGAAGAGGGCTGTTCAAACACAACCGAACTAAGCGCCTTACCAGTGAGAGAAATACAAATTTCATTGAAATCATTGGCAATAAAGCTGACGGGTTCATTTTCCTCGGTGCGGTAGCGCATGGTGCCCGCCACAGGGCGGTTTACCGTGACATTACAAGTCATTGCGGCATATTGTTTGCCATTGACGGTTGGGGTAACGGTAATTGTGGTGGAACCTGCTGCTTTGCCCTTAATGGTGCGGCTGGTGCCCGAACCGGAATAGGTTGCATATGCCGGGGCACTGTTTTTCCAAACAGCGCTTGCCTTTGCGCCCTCGGGGATACCGTTGACAGAAAGGGTAGCTTCCTGGTTGGGGTTCAGCGTCAGGGTTGAGGACGAAAGCGACAAGGTAAATTCAGAAATCGTCACTTCACAGGTTTGCGTTTTGCCGCCTGCGGAAACATGGACTTTGGTTTTTGCGCCGACTTTTGCCTGCCCGGATGCTTTCACAGTGACATTGCTGCCGCTGTAAGAAACGGTAACAACCGCGGTATTTTCACTTTCTGCCTTAGAAATACTAGCACCCGTCGGCAAAGTAACAGACATTGTTTTGCTGGTGCCTGGTGCAAGCGACAATTGTGGTTCAAACTGAATGCTGCCTGCCATATTGACATTTACAGTGCAACGTGCTGTTTTGCCATTTGCTGTTGTTGCAGTAATCACAGCCTGCCCAACAGATACCGCAGTAACAACGCCGCCATTTACTTTTGCAATCGACTCATCATTGCTTGACCATGTAACAGTTTGATCTGTTGCATTTTGAGGATCAATTGATGGTTCCAAAGCAACTGTCTGCCCAACATCCAAAGAAGCACTGGAAGGACTTAAAGAAATACTAGAAACCGGAACAGCTGTTGTACTGACCGTTACTTCGCAAGTTGCTGTTTTATCACCATCTTTTGTTTTTGCTGTGATTGTTGCTTTCCCTTTCATACAACCGGTAACTTCGCCATCTTTTACCGTTGCAACAGCAGTATCACTGCTTTCCCATGTAACCTCTTTGTTTGACGCATTATTTGGCTGCACTGTGGCTTTCAAAATGACTTTTCCGTTTACAGGGATTTCAGCTGTTGTGCGGTCTAATGTAACCCCTGTAACATTATACGATTTAACAGTTACTGTACATTTTGCAAGTTTAGTGCCGTCTGCTACAGAGCTGACCTGAATTTCTGCCTCACCAGCTACATAGCCAGTCACTTTACCACTATTATCCACATCGGCAACGGATTTATTTAAACTCTGCCAAGTAACTGCTTTATTGGTTGCATTTTCAGGAAGTACTGTAGCAATTAATTGTTTTGTTTCATTTATTCCCAACGTCAAGCTGGATTCATCAAGAATAACATTGCTAACAGCAACATCTTCGACAGTAAGTTTCCAATCATCTTTTATCGTTGGAGAACCTTGAACGGCTGCTGTAATCGTAGTTTCACCAGCTTTCAAACCAGTCACAGCGCCATCTTTTACTGTTGCAACACCAGCATTACTACTACTCCATACAATAGACGCATTTGTAGCTTCAGGTGGGTTTATAGTGAGTGCAAAATTAACTGTATCCCCCACTTTCAATGTTGCTGGTGGATTGTCAAACGCAATAGATTGAACCGGGTTAGTAACAGTAACCCGACAGGTCGCATAAACACCAGAATCTGCCTCAGAATAAGCGGTAATATTAGCAGTGCCAACTTTAATTCCATGTACCTCACCGCTAGCTGCGTCTACAGTAGCAACCGCCTTATTATCACTTCTCCATTTAATAGGAAGATTTTCTGCATCCCAAGGCTCTTTTTGTGCCACCAATGTTATTTCCGAACCCACCGCAACTTCTGCTGTAGAATCTAAAGTAATCTTCTCTATGGCAAGTTCTCTCTTTTGAACCTGAACTGTAAAAGCATTAGATTGAACGTTTCCAGAACTTGCTGTGATTTTAGCGTTACCTTCCTTAACACCAGTGATAAGACCATTACTATTTACAGTAGCAATTAATGGATTAGAACTCGTCCATGTGATGCCATTGTTTGTTACCATTTGGCTGCTATCTGAATAAGTTACTTCTGCTTCAAGTTCAAGTGTATCACGAACTTTCACAGTTCCATTATTAGTAACGCTGGTATTATATGCCTCTCGTATTGCAATCCTTGTAACTGTTACTGAAGGAGCTTCCACATCATTAACTGTAACTTTGCAAGTAGCGGTTAGTTTGGAATTTTCGGCAGACATAACAGTAATGTTTGCAGTACCTTTACTTATCGCTTTTATTTTACGTTTTAAATTACCCTGACCAGGATCATTACTTGCCCAAGCAATTGGATTTCCAGAAATACCAGAAATCCGAAAATATACTTCTTTATTGTCTGCATCACCAGGAATAACAAAAGCTTCAATATCCTTCTCTTCCCCTACTGTTAAGGTAAGATTATCGCTATCAAGCCCTACGCTTGTAACTTTTTTTACGGCATCTGGATCGTTTGCATCCGCACCAGCCGCGAACGCCGCCGGCATCATCCCCGCCAGCAGCATCACCGCAAGCACCAGCGCCATGCAGCGCCTGCCTAATCTATTCCATCGTAGTTTCATAGTTGCATTCTCCCTTTCATGGTTGTACACAGTTATTGTAACGCATTTGCGGCGAAATTTCCAGTGTAATTTGTGTGGATGCACAAATTGTAAGGTATCTGCAACATTCCGCCGCCATGGCACACCCTTCTCTTCCTGTTCCATCCATTTTAGTGCCCGCCAATCTTTGTATCCTTCCAAATAAAACGCGCCAACCACTTGATAATATCTGCCGGATTTTTTATAATAGGATTAAACCTTTGGTTATTGTTTGCCCTGCAAGCATCAAAGGGGGAGCGTTTCATTTTATATACCAATAGGGATGGCAGGCTTGACAGCCTTGCCGCATCCAAGCAGGATTTATGATACGTACTGCCGTGGAGGTAATATCTAGTGAATAGAAAAAAGAATACGACAACACGTTTTTTGACAAAAAGCCTGATTATAATAATCATCCTGTGTATCTTTATTTTTGGGTTCCTTGCGTTTTATATGAGCAGAAAAAGCGCGGACACCATCAGTGAAGTCGGCGAAATCTATATGTCCAGCATGAGCGAGCAGATTTCACTGCATTTTGGCACAACCATGAAACTGCGGCTTTCCCAGGTGGAAGCCATGGTGAAGACCAATCCGCCTGGCAGCGCCAGCCCGCAGGCGCTGCGCGAGGCGCTTGCTTATAACGCCCATGCCCGCGGCTTTGACTATCTGGCGCTTTATTCTAACGATGGCGATTTTGAAATGATTTATGGCGACCAAATCCGGCTCATCGACCCTGAACCATTTTTAGAATCGCTAAATGAGGGCGAAGCAAAAATTGCTGTTGGCAGGGATGCGCAGGATAACAATATTGTGTTGGTCGGAGTTTCCAGCAATTACCTCATGCTGGAAGACGGTGAAACTTGCACAGGCATTGTTGCCGCGCTTCCTGTTTCATACATAAGCGATACCCTTTCGCTGGATAAAGAAGACACTTTGGTTTATTCCCATATTATCCGTAAAGATGGTACTTTTGTCATCCGCAGTGGCGATATCCGCCAACTGAATTATTTTGACTGCATCCGTGAAACCTTTGACGAAGTTAACGCCGCCGACGCAGAACCTTATGTCGAAGGACTGCGCGCCGCAATGAGCAATAATGAAGGATATTCTGTGGTCATGCAGATTGGCGATGAACGCCGCCACCTACACTGTACAAAACTGGATTATTCGGAATGGTATCTTGTTTCCATCATGCCATATGGCAAGCTGAACACCATTGTCAACAGCATGGGACGCCAATGGATTTTGATGGTGCTTGGCGGCTGCAGCATTATCCTGCTAGTGCTTTTGTTTGTTTTCTGTATTTATTTCCGGCTAACCCGCCAACAAATCCATGCGCTGGAACGTGCCCGTAAAGAAGCGGAACACGCAAATAAAGCCAAAAGTGAATTTTTATCCAACATGAGCCACGATATCCGCACGCCGATGAATGCAATTGTCGGCATGACAGCAATTGCCACAGCAAATATCGGCAACGTCCAACAGGTGAAAAACTGCCTGCGAAAAATCACCCTTTCCAGCAAGCATTTGTTAGGGCTAATCAATGATGTGCTGGATATGTCTAAAATTGAAAGCGGCAAAATGACATTAAGTGTTGACCAGGTATCGCTGCGCGAAGTGATGGACAGCATTGTCAATATTGTACAGCCCCAAGTGCGGGCAAAAAAACAACGGTTTGATGTGTTTATCCATGATATCATCACCGAAAATGTATGCTGCGACAGCGTCCGCCTGAACCAGATTCTGTTAAACTTCCTATCCAACGCGATTAAGTTTACGCCTGACGGCGGTTCGATTGAGGTTTCGATGTATCAGATGCCTTCTGAAAAAGGCGAAGATTATGTTCAGGTGCATTTCCGCATCAAAGACAATGGCATCGGTATGTCACCGGAATTTAAAGAGAAAATTTTTGAATCCTTTATCCGTGAAGACAGCGCTCGCGTCCAAAAAACCGAAGGCGCCGGGCTTGGCATGGCAATTACAAAATATATTGTCACCGCAATGGACGGCACCATTGACGTGGACAGCGCGCCTGGCAAAGGCAGCGAATTCCATGTAGCGCTTGATATGGAACGCGCACTGATTGAAGAAGTTGAAATGATTCTGCCGGAATGGAATATGCTGGTTGTCGATGATGATGAAACCCTTTGTCAAACAACGGTAAGTTCCCTCAAATCTATTGGCGTTAATGCCGACTGGACACTGGATGGGGAATCTGCTGTCAAAATGGTTGCAGAACGCCACCATATGCGCAATGATTACCATGTCATTTTGCTGGACTGGAAGCTGCCTGGCATGGATGGCATCCAAACCGCACGGGCAATCCGCCAACAGATGGGCGATGATATTCCAATCCTGCTGATTTCCGCCTATGACTGGAGCGAAATTGAAGACGATGCTAAAGCCGCAGGCGTCAGCGGGTTTATTTCCAAACCGCTGTTCAAATCGACACTATTTTATGGGCTGAAAAACTTTGCGGAAAACATCCAGGAAATCCAGGAGGCGTTACCGCAGCAGCCGGAATCCAACCTGGCTGGTAAACATGTGCTGCTGGCGGAGGACAATGACCTGAACTGGGAAATTGCCAACGAACTGCTTTCCGAATTGGGCTTAATTCTTGACTGGGCAGAAAACGGACAAATCTGTGTGGAGAAATTCCAGCAGTCTGCACCCGGCTATTATGATGCAATCTTGATGGATATCCGTATGCCGGTCATGACGGGCTATGAGGCGGCGCAGGCCATCCGCGCAATGGATCGGGCAGATAACGGTATCCCGATTATTGCAATGACCGCAGACGCCTTCTCAGAGGATATTAAGCGGTGTTTGGACTGCGGCATGAATGCCCATGTTGCCAAACCGATTGATATGCGTGAAATTGTGTTCCAGCTTGAAAAATATATCAACCATACCACCCCGGATGGGCAGTAACAAAAATTTCCCCGGAGCCGCGTCAAGCAAGGCATCCGGGGAAATTTATATGTGTGTTGATATTTGGGATTTTTCCGTGTCAGCGGAACTGGTTCAGCCTGGGTATATAAATATATCCGATTGATGCAAGGCAGCGTTCCAGTGAACGGCGCGAAATATCTTCGGTATCGCATAAAACATCCAAATCCGCATAGCGGTTGCGCAATAATGTATTGACAACACTCAATAATATTGCTGGGTCATTGGGCAGCGCCATCATTTTTCCCCTCCTTATCTTGAGGCTGCACAGCAGCCCGTTTTTTGGTCAATATTGCGGCATCCCGCGGCGCGTCTAACTGTGAGATAAATAGGAACTTGCGCACCAGGAACAGTACCGCAATGGATACCACCGCGCAAAAGTTTTCCAGCGGCGAAGTGTGTTCGACAATCATTTGCCGCGCAATTGCCAGCAGCATAATTTCAATCACGGAATCCAGGGTATGGCTGTATAACATTTTCACAAACTCTACCCCGATGACCAGCGTTGCCGCAACACTCAAGTATTCTGAAAAAATGCTTGGCTTGCCAATCAGCGCCGCGGGGCTGATATCAAGCACCAAACCGGCAAATCCAATAAATAATGTCCCAATCATCAGCAGCCCAACCAGCATCTCAAATGCGTTTGATAACCGCCGTAATGTTTCCCGTAAATCCAGTTTCATGAATGCGCTCTCCTTTGTTACCGGTTTGCTGTACGCCCATAAAAAAATAAGTATTGCTGCAAAACGCCTGCAAACGCCCCATACTGCTCCACCGGCATCTGTCCGCCATAATGCGCCTTACAGATCTTCTGCATCCAGGTGTCCACTGGGAACGCGGATAAATCATGCAGCCCAAACAGCCGCACACATGCCGCCACTTTTTTCCCAACCCCTGGCAGCGCCAACAGCGCCTCTTCTGCCCGCGCCGCAGGCAGGGCGCAGATTTGCCGAGCATCAAAATCGCTGTGCGCAATCGCGTAAATATATTTATCCCGATATCCTAAGCCAATGGCGCGCAGCTGCGCAAGGCTTGCTTGCGCAAGCTGCGCCTTATCCGGGAATGTATGATAAATTTGCCCCGTATTATCCTGGCGCGGCGCGCCCCATGCGCGGCACATCGCTTCTACCGTATGCTGAATGCGTGGGATATTATTATTCTGCGAAATCACAAAAGTTATCAGCGTTTCCCATAAATCCTGCCGCAGAATGCGCAAACCGCTGCCATACCTGACCGCTTGCTGCAAAAATACATCGCTTTCAGGCACTGCCGCGCAGATTGCCGCATAATCGGTATCCCAATCAAAATAACTGCGCCATTTTTCCGCGAACCTTGCCTCGTTGGTATCCAAATCCAGCATATCCCCTTGTTGCCGCACATATATACAGTCTTTGCCGGCACATATCCGCCACCAGCCATCCTGCTGCCGTGTCATACGAAAACACTGCCCGGATGCTGCAATCTGCCCCAAATCACAGGGCGCTAATCGTTTGCTGAGCATTTGACACAGCCCCTTTCCTCTGTCTTTTGCCTATGCCATATTATAAAAGAAACACTGGGCACCCTGCAACCCCAAATCCGCCGCCCATCAACAAATGCCCAAAACCCCTTCAGCATATCACCGGGAGACAATCACCATCATGCTACACAAAAAATATTTGCAAAAATCCGAAAAAAGCAGTTGAAATGTATAAGGAAAGGTGTTATACTGTGGTCAGAATCAATGTTAAACATTTCACAAACTTGCCCCTAAAAACTATTTGGGAGGGATTCTCTTGGAAATTAAAACCGTAACCGTTATCGGCGCGAACGGTACCATGGGCTGTAATATCTCTGGTATCTTCGCTTCCTTTGGCAATGCCAAAGTCTATATGGCATGCCGCAGCATGGAAAAGGCCGAAAAAGCTGTCGCTCGTGCAGCCAAGTCTGTCCGCGCAGAAGCAATCGCAGAAAACCTGGTGCCCGCAACCTTCGACGACCTGCCGAAATGCGTCGCGGAATCCGACCTTGTTTTTGAATCCGTATCTGAAAACTTCGATACAAAACAGGATATTATCGACCGCATTGCAGATCATGTCCGCCCAGACGCAATTTTGGCAACCGGTACCTCTGGCCTGTCCATTGATAAGCTTGCGGAAATGTACCCAGAAGCACTGCGCTCCCGGTATATTGGTATGCACTTCTTTAACCCGCCATATACCATGACTTTGTGCGAAATTATTGAAAGCCAATATACTGATAAGCAGATGTCTGCCGACCTGATGGAATATTCCAAAAGGAAACTGGTACGCACCGTTGTCAATGTCGCAGATACCGCGGCGTTCCTTGGCAACCGCATTGGCTTCCAGTTTATCAATGAAGCCTGCCAGTATGCGGAAATGTATAAAGACAGCGGCGGCATTGACTATATTGACGCAATCCTTGGTCAGTTCACCGGGCGCAATATGCCGCCAATCGCAACGGCTGACTTTGTTGGGCTGGACGTCCATAAAGCAATTGTGGACAATGTTTATGCCAACACTAAGGACTATGCCCGCTCCACCTTTGTGATGCCTGAATATATGCAGCGCCTTATCGATGAAGGCAAACTCGGACGCAAGGTAAAACAGGGGCTTTATAAAACCGTTATCGGCGAAAACGGCAAGAAAATCCAGTATGTTTACGATATTGACTCGGGCGAATACCGTGAAAAAATCCGTTATTCCTTCCCATTTGCCCGCAAAATGATTGATTACCTGCATCAGGGCGACTACAAAATGGCGTTTGATTCGCTCAAGTACAATCACTCTATTGAAGCGGAAATCTGCCTGTCGTTCCTCATCAAATATGTGCTGTACTCCATTACCGCGGCAAAACTTTCTTCTGACGATCTCCATGCGGCAGACGCCGCTATGGCAACCGGGTTTGGCTGGGTGCCCCCGCTTGCGGTCGTTGACGCCCTTGGCGGCAAAGAAGAATTTATGAAGCTTGCCCAGCAGCGTCTGTCCAGCGAGCTGCTTGCGCGCATTAAACTGAAAGATACCCTGAAAGATCTGCCGAATGGTTCGCATTACGATTTCCGCAGCTATTTCAAGGGCAAGCAGTGAGTAAGGGAGGCGCAATGTTATGAATAAAGTATATGTACTGGGCGGCGCCCAGACCGATTTCGAACGCAACTGGAGCCGTGAAGGCAAAAATATTGTGGCAATGCTGCGCGAAGTCATGTCCGATGGCTGCCAGGACGCGGATATTACCTATGATGATATCATTTCCCTCAACGATGAAGGGCGCGTTGCCTGCTATGTTGGCAGCTTCCTTTCTGAACTTTATAACGACCAGAGCCATGTTGGCGCGCTGATGACCGAAGTGAATCCGGCTTTCTTTGGGATGCCGTCTGTCCGTGTCGAGGCCGCGTGCGCCGCTGGCGCTGCCGCCATTGACCAGGCAATTACCAAAATCAACGCTGGTGAAGCGGATGTTGTCATTGTTGTCGGCTGGGCACTGCTGAACACCGTCGACGCCGCAACCGGCGCGGCTTATACCGCACGCGGCACTTATGTTGAAAAAGAATCCAAATCTACCGATGGGCTGCCTAACCTCTATTCCCGGATGACCGACGCTTATCTGGAGAAATATGGCGTACCGGCTGACCGCGTGCTGAAAGCGCTTGCCCATCTGACCGAAACCGCTTATGAAAACGGCAAACGCAATCCAAAAGCACAGACCCGCAAACTGTTTATGAATGAAAAACAGGCAAATATGCGTGGCTGCGCCACCAACCCGATTGTTGCCGGCAAGCTGGCACAATCTGACTCCAGCCAGGTCACAGACGGCGCGGCTGTTGTCATCCTCGCAAGCGAGGAATTTAAGCAGAAACACTGCCCAAACCGCACTCTGCCGATTATCAAGGGTCGTGGGTTCCGCGTTGCGCCGATGGTGCTTGCCACCAAATTGGCAGAAGCCCGCGTCAGCGATTACCTGCTGCCTTGGACACGCAAAACCGTAGAAGAAGCATACAAGGTTGCTGGGCTTACTGTTGACGACGTTGACGTATTTGAACTGTATGATTACTACACTGCAGGCGAGCTGATTGAGCTTGGCTGTGTTGGGCTTTGCAAGCCCGGCGATGAATGCCGCCTGATTGAAGATGGCGTCATTGCTTTTGACGGCGACAAGCCTGTCAACCCGTCCGGCGGGTTAATCGGCGGCGGGCATCCGCAGTCTGCAACCGGTGTGCGGATGCTGCTTGACCTTTATAAACAGCTTACTGGCACGGCTGGCGCCTGCCAGGTGCCAAAAGAAGTACGCAATGGGCTGATGCTCAATATGGGCGGCTCCGCGACTTCCAACTATGCGTTCATCCTTGGGATGGAATAAAACACACATCTCTTCATCTCTCTTTTACCCATGCAGATTTACTCTTGCCGGTAAACCTGCACCCCGAATCAAAAAACCCACTCGTTTACCCGCGAGTGGGTTTTTTCATAGAAGATGCTTCCTTTTAACAAAAAGAATATAACGAATATAACAAAAGAAAATTTGCGCCATACTTAGAGCCTATCCCAAAATAAAAGAATCTGTGGTATAATACCAAAGGGTGAT
>CAJUDU010000030.1 GCA_910584935.1 uncultured Butyricicoccus sp.
GGATGATGACAACGTTAACGGAATATTCCCTGGAACTGTTTGAACTCATGAAAGCGTGATAACCTATGATTGATTGGGATCGTCTGACCCTTTTCCTGTATATTATAATGCGGATGTCTGGGTTTATTTTGCTAAACCCCCTGTTTGGCAGAAGCAATGTCCCTGGCATTTATAAAGCTGGCATGATTATGATGCTTTCGGTTGTTGTTGGTTCCATTTATCCCGAACGCATTGCGACACCGGCGACAATTTTAGAATTTGTCGTAATTATGTGCCTGGAATTTGCCGTTGGCTTGCTGATTGCAGTGATTATGCAGATTTTCTTCTATATCCCAGAACAGGCGGGCGAAGTCGTGGATACCCAGATGGGTATGAGTATGGCAAGGGCTTATGACGCCGGTTCCCAATCTTCATCGACATCTACCGCCAGCTTGCTGCGTATTTTGATGATGCTGCTGTTTTTCGCGGCAAATGGACACCATACATTGCTGCGTATTTTGCTGACGTCAGGTGACATTGTGCCGTTTGGGTCGGCAGCGTTTGGCGATGCGGCGGCAAATTATGTGGTGCAGATGTTCGCGGAATGTACACTGATGGCAGTGAAACTCTGTTTGCCAATCCTCGCAACTGAACTGATGGGTCAGGTTGGCATGGGGATTTTGATGAAGGTTATCCCGCAAATCAATGTATTTGCAATCAATATTGAACTAAAAGTAATTATTGGGCTTGTGATGCTGCTGATGATGGTATCCCCATTCAGCGAATTTTTATTGGGCGTGGAATCAACCATGCTGGATTCGCTTGAATATGCCCTCACAACAATAGCAGCTGGATAGAACAGTTTTCCCTCCGCGCAGTGCGCGGAAATATACAAAATTTGAGGAAGGAGGAAGCAGATGAGGCGCTTGTTAAACAATGCAATTTCCCTTTTTGTTGTTATTATTGTTCTGTTCCTGATCCTTCCTCTGCCGCCATTCTTGCTGGACGTGCTGCTGGTTATTAACATTGCGCTGTCCATCATGATTTTGCTGATTACCATGAATATCGCGGAAGCGTTGGAATTTTCAATCTTCCCCTCGCTGCTGCTGATTACCACGCTGCTCCGACTGGGCATGAACGTGTCCTCAACCCGTTTGATTTTGTCAAACGGCGGCTATGCCGGCGATGTTATCGCCGCATTTGGGCAGCTCATTACCAGTGGTAATGTGGTCATTGGTTTTATCATTTTCTTCATTATCGTGCTGGTACAGTTTATTGTTATCACCAAAGGCGCGGAACGTGTTGCTGAAGTTGCCGCACGTTTCACCCTTGACGCAATGCCTGGCAAACAGATGGCGATTGATGCGGACTTGAATACAGGGCTGATTGATGAACAGGAAGCCCGTGTGCGCCGCGCCAAAATTCAGAAGGAAGCCGATTTCTACGGCGCAATGGACGGCGCAACCAAAATCGTTAAAGGCGATGCGGTTATGTCGCTGATTATCACGCTGATTAACTTAATTGGCGGTATCCTCATCGGTATGGTGCAGGGCGGCAGTGATATTTCTACGGTTTTGCAGGTGTATTCCACCGCAACCATCGGTGATGGCTTGGTTTCCCAGTTGCCGGCACTGATGATTTCCACCGCAACTGGTATGATTGTCACCCGTTCGGTTTCCGAAGGGAGCCTCAATACCGATGTCCTGACTCAGTTCACCGCACAGCCGCGTGCGATTATGGTGGCAGGCGCAGCGCTGGTTTTCCTCGCGCTGATGCCAAATACCCCACACGTACCGCTGGTGATTGTTGCAATTATTCTGTTTGTTTTGAGTTTCCTCATCAGCCGTCGGATGCGTGCGCAGGAAGCTCAGCAAATTGCCCAGCAGGTGCAGGAAGCTGCACCCGTGCAGCAAGCACCCCCATCAGAAACTGACTATTATAAAGATATCAGCAATGTTTATTCACTGCTGACGGTTGAACCGATTGAAATGGAAGTCGGTTACAGCCTTATCCCGCTGGTCGATGAGAACAGCGGCGGCAAGCTGATTAATCGGATTGTCATATTCCGGCGGCAGTATGCACAGGAAATGGGTTTTGTTATCCCAACTGTGCGCCTGCATGACGGCTCTATGCTGGGCACAAACCAATATATTGTCCGTATTAAGGGTGAGGAAGTTGCCAAAGGCGAAATCCTTGTGGATTATTTCCTAGCACTCGAACCGCCCAACCCGCTTGGCGAAATTGATGGCATTGAAACGATTGAACCGGCATATGGAATCCCATCCCGCTGGATTTTGCCGGAAAATAAGGAAACGGCAGAAATTTATGGTTATACCGTCATTGACCCGCTTTCGGTTATGCTGACCCATTTGTCTGAAACCATTAAGCAGCACGCATATGAATTACTGACGCGGACAGAAACCATCCAGCTTGTCGAAAACTTGAAAAAAACATCCCCGGAACTTGTGGAGGAAGCCTGCCCCGCAATTGTGTCGTATGCACTGCTCGAAAAAGTGCTACGTAACCTTTTGATGGAAGGTGTCCCCATCCGTGATATGGTGACCATACTCGAAACCATCGTTGACGCCATGGCAACCACCCGCGACCCGGATTTAATTACCGAAAGCGTGCGCAGTGCGCTCAGCCGTACCATTACCCGCAGTTTCTGTGAAAATGGGCAGCTTCGTGTCATTACGCTTGATTCTGATGTGGAACGCCGGGTTGTTTCCTCGCTCACTAAAAATGACCATGGCATTTACCTGTCCATGGGGCCGGATTTGCTCCAGCCAATGATTTCTCAGATTGCGGAAAGCCTGCCCAAATTCGCAGAACTCGGCGCACAGCCTATTCTGCTCACCAGCCAGGTCATCCGTATTTACCTCAGCCGTCTGCTGCGGCAGTATTTCCCCAACCTATGTGTGCTTGCTTTCAATGAAATTGTCGGCTCAGCACAAATCCAGGCGATTGGGAATGTCACTGTGCCAGTACCCGGGAAGAAGGCGGCAGGCTTATGAGGGCTGCTGTACAAGAGGCGTTCGCCCACCAGACAACCGAGGAGCTTTTTCAGGAATATCTGCAAAGCCGGCGGGAGGACGTGAAATGGGAAATCGTCCTGCGGTATAGCGGCATGATTAAAAGCATTGCGCTGCGGCTTCAGGATGTTTATTGCAGCTTTGCACAGCTTGATGATATTATCAATGAAGGGCTAATCACCCTTGCGGATGCGGTGGAACGTTATGACCCAGGAAAAGGTTCTTTTGAAACCTATGCGTCCATCCGCGTGCGCGGCATGATTATCGATTATGCAAAAAAACAAGACTGGGTTGCCAGCTCGGTGCGCAAACGGGTGCAGAAAATCGAGCAGGCAACCATAGAACTAACCAATACGCTGGGACGGGAACCAACCGAACAGGAGGTTGCCAGCCACCTCAATTTAACCCTTGCGCAGTACCGGCGGGCAATCGGCATTTCTTTCACCCGCAATATCATTTCGCTGGAGGAACTGCTGGAAAAAAATTGTGAGCATTGGGCAGTCAGCACCGACCGTGACCCTGCCCATCCTGAAGATGAGCTTCAGCGCAATGAGCTGATTTCTGTGATGGCGGAAGCCATTTCCTCACTGGATAAAAATGAACAGCTTGTGTTGTCGCTTTACCATGAACAGGATCTCAAGCGCACTGAAATTGCGTCTGTGCTTGGCGTCAGTCCAGTGCGGGTTTCCCAGATACATACCCGGGCACTGCGCAAACTACGGGAGCTGCTTTCCCAGTATATAAACGAATGAAAAACCAACCATAAGGAAGGAACAATGTCATGTTTAAGGGCTTTTACAACTTGACGTCAGGGATGCTCACCCATGGTAAAAACCTGAACGTCATTTCCAACAATATGGCGAATGTCGCAACAAACGGTTTCAAAGCGGATTATTTTACAGGGCAGACCTTTCAGGATGTCCTTTGGAGCCGCGTTGGCAACAAGGATAAAGAATATATCGACTTGGGACAGCAAAGTTTTATCACCGCGCCCAGCCAGCTTTATACCGACTATACCCAGGGGACATTTGACCCGACTGAAAACCCGCTTGACTTTGCGATTGAAGGCGAAAATTGTTATTTTGCCGTACAGGGCGCAGATGGGCAGCGAGCATATACCCGTGCGGGCGCGTTTACGCTGGATAATGAAGGCTATTTGACATTGCCCGGCTTTGGACGCGTGCTGGATGACCAAGGGCGCGAAATCTACCTTGTCACTGACAAGATACGCGGCGATGATTACGGCGGCTTGTATATGGAACAAGGCGGCGGTTTTCTGGGGCGTATTGGCGTATACCAGTTCCCAGAGGACAACCAGCCCATTAAAGCCGAAAACGGTTTGTTTACCGGCGGCGGCAATCCTGAAGTGACCACAACCGTCAAAGTACACCAGGGGATGTTGGAACGCGCTAATGTCAATTTGATCCAGCAGATGGTACGCATGATTTCTACCCAGCGCGCCTATCAGAGCGCCGCGCAAGTGACTAAAATGTATGACCAGGTGATGACCAAGGCAACCACAGACCTTGGACGGATGTAAGGCAAAAAGGGGAGTGGCTGATTTATGGATATGTCATTTTATACCGCGGCAGTCGGTGCAGAACAGCAGCAAAAACGGCTGGATGTTTTGGGCAATAACATTGCAAATGTCAATACCTATGGCTTTACGGCCAAACGCCCAGTATTCACCGCGCTGATGTACGATTTCATCAATGGTGTGGATAATGCGCAGCTCCAGCGTGGCTGCGGCGCTTATATGTCTGCGGCAACCACCAGCTTTGCAAACCGCGGCACCCACCAGACCGGCCGCCCGCTGGATTATGCCATTGATGGCGACGGCTTCTTTGCCTTGTGGGACCCTGCAACCGAAGAATATTCCTATACCCGTGATGGTTCCTTCACCATGTCGGAATTCCTCATCCAGAACGAACAAGGGGAAAACGAAACCCATTGGTATCTGTCTGACGGTATGGGGCGGTTCGTGCTGAGCAATGAAGGGCGGCTGATTGATGTCGAGGATCAGGAAAAAGAACAGCCAGTCGGCATTTTTGATTTTATCAATACCGATGGGATGTTGAGCGTTGGCGATAACCGGTTTGTGCCAGTGGAAAAGAATGGCCAGGTACAGCTTGGTACCGGCAAGCTGGTGCAAAAGCACATACAGGCGTCCAACACAGACCTTGCCACCGAATTGGTCGGCGTGATTGAGGCGCAGCGCTCTTTTACCTATGCGCTGAAAATGGTGCAGACATCAGATGAAATTACAACAACCGTCAATAACCTGCGTTAATACGGGCTTGGCAATACGGCGCCCGTGAGCGGGCGCACATAACATAAAACTGGCATTTGCCAAGGGAGAAATGCTATGAATATCAAAAATTATGAGGATTTGAGCGAGCTGGAGATTGATACCCTGCGGGAAATCGGCAGCATCGGCACAGGCAATGCGGCAACCGCGCTTTCCCAGATGTTGGGCAGAGAAATCCGCATCACGCTGCCTGAAGTCCGCATTATGGGCTATAACGAAGCAATCGATTGGATCGGCGGGCCTGAAGTGATCACCGCAGGGGTGCTGGTCAGCATCAGCGGCGAAATCAACGGCATTATGCTGGCTGTGCAGCCGCTGGAATTTGTCAACCTTATCATGGAAACCATGCTGGACAAATCGCTTGCGGATTATACCGAAATGGGCGACATGGAACGTTCTGCCCTGATTGAAATCGGGAATATCATGATTTCCACCTTTATCAATGCGCTGTCCGGGCTGGCTGGAATGTCGCTCGAGTTGACAGTGCCAAGTATGTCCATTGATATGCAGGGGGCGTTGCTGGCGGTTCCGATGGCGGCATATGGCGGGCAGACCGATTACCTGATGACGATTGGCGCGAATTTTATTGCCGCCAATAAGGAAGTGCCCTGCCAGCTGCTGCTTTCGCCGGATATCCGTTCCCTGAACCATCTTTTAAGAAAGCTGGGGGTTGAAGAATGATTAGTGGGTCGAAGCCAACGGTGGTTGGAATCGCCGATATGAAAATGGCACAAAACGGCGGGAAACTCATCACCTATGCGCTTGGCTCCTGCATCGGGCTTTGCTTTTATGACCCAAGGCTAAAGCTCGCTGCGCTGCTGCATATTATGTTGCCGCTGAATATGGAAACCGGGCGGAAAAACCCTTTGAAATACGCGGACAGCGGCATCCGTGAAACCCTGCGGGCCATGGAGGCAAAAGGCGCCCTGCGCAGCCGCATTGTCGTCAAAGCCGCAGGCGGCGCAAAGATGTTTGATGTCGGCGGCAAAGGGAGTCTTGGGAATATCGGTCAGCGGAATATTGAAAGCGTCCGCATGGTGCTGAAAAAAGAAGGCCTGCGCCTGATTGCGGAAGACGTAGGTGGTTCGGTAGCGCGGACGCTGCTGTTTGACTCGGATACCGGCATGGCAACCGTCCAGTCTTATGGCAAACCGCATATGACAATTTAACGGAAGGGGCGTGTCTGTCAATGGCCGCAGCAAAAAATGAAATCCTGCTGGAATCCGGCACAAATGAAATTGAAATCATGGAATTTACCATTTCTGATGTCCTTTATGGCATCAATGTAGCAAAGGTAAAGGAAATCATGATTGCCCAGCCGGTTAAGTTCATGCCGCATACCCACCCTGCGGTGGAAGGCATCTATAAACCGCGTGATATCGTTATCACAGTGATTAACCTGCCCAGATATCTTGGCGATGCCAACAGCGAAGCTGGCGAAAAGGATTTGTTCATTGTGACAAACTTTAACCATATGAATATTGCTTTCCGCGTACATACCGTGGTAGGCATTCGCCGTATTTCCTGGATGGATATTCAGAAACCGGATAAAACCATTAGCGGCGACAACGAAGGCGTTGCCACAGGCATTGCCCAATGTGATGGGCGGCTGGTGACCATTTTGGATTTTGAAAAAATCGTTGCTGAAATCGCACCTGAAACATCTATCCAGATGGAGGAAATTGACCAGCTCGGCCCGCGCAAAAATAACAAGGCGCCAATCCTGATTGCCGAAGATTCCATCCTGCTGTCCCATATGATCCGCGATGCGTTGAACCGTGCGGGCTATACCAACCTCAGTATGTTCGGCAATGGGCGCGAATTATGGGATCACCTGTGCGAGAGCGAACGCAAAGGTACCATAGATCAAGATGTGTCGCTGATTATCACCGACATTGAAATGCCACAGATGGACGGGCACCGCCTGACCAAGCTGGTCAAAGAACATCCCGCCTTCAAGCAGATACCGCTGATTATTTTCTCCTCGCTGATTACCGATGAAATGCGCATCAAAGGTAAGGAGCTGGGAGCAGATGAACAGCTGAGTAAACCGGAAATCGGGCATCTGGTTTCGATTATGGACCACCTGCTTGGACGGGAATAAGGGATAAGGAGAGCAGTACTTATGGAAAGCAAATATATCGTACGGCAGCCCATCAAAGATGCCAGCAGCCGGATCATCGGGTATGAAATCCTGTACCATGGGGAAAACCAGGCGTATGGCGGCGAACAGCCGAAAAATTCAAATGATTTTGCGGTAGCTGATACGGTGTATAATGTCCTGACCCAGAATGTAGAAAAAATATTCAAGGGTACATTGCACTTTATGACCTTTACCACCACCTTGCTGATGAAAAAGGCGCCGCGCCTTTTTGAAAAAGAAGGACTGGTTATCCAGATTGATGACAGCGTGATTATCCATCCGCTTGCCATGCACTTTGTTCAGATGTACAAAAAAGAAGGCTACCGAATTGCTGTCGATGAGTTCCAGTTTGCCCCACGTTACCTTTCACTCATTGGCGAAATTGATTATATCAAGCTGAATTTTAAATCATTAAGCGATTTGACATTGCATAATGTGGTAGAAATTGCCCATAGCATGGGCAAGCAGTGCATTGCCACTGGTATTGATGATGAGGCGCTTTACCAAAAAGCCTGCAATATGAGTGTGGACGCGCTGGAAGGCAGCTATGTGGCAAGGCGACTCGCTACAAAAGCCCATACAAGCGGCTATTTGCAGAGCAGCTTTTTCCGGCTGATGGTAGCTGTCACTCGTGAAAACCCAGATATCGAGGAAATTGAACAGATTGTCAGCATGGACGCAACACTTACATATGGGTTGCTGCGTGTGGCAAACTCCGCGTATTTTGCGGCATATAACCGCGTGGCAAATGTCCGGCAGGCAGTTATGACATTGGGGCTGAAGCAGCTCAAACAATGGGTGTATCTGCTCAGTGCCAGCAATGCCGAAAACCAGATTGACGAGGCTTCCGAGGAATTCCTCAAGCTGTCGTTTATGCGTGCGACATTTTGCAGTGAACTGATGAGCTATGCAAAAAATATGCCTATTTCCCGCAGCGACGCCTATCTGATGGGGATGTTTTCCACGCTTAATTACTTGATTGATGCGCCGATGGAAGAAATCCTTGCCGGCGTGCCGCTCATTGATGAAATCAAATCTGCGCTGCTTACCCAAGAAGGGCGCTGTGGGGCACTGTATAGCTTGGTTCTCAGCTATGAACGCGCTGACTGGGTGCAGATTAACAACCTTTCAGAAACACTTGGCATCCCGACTAACCTGCTGACCAGTGTGTATTTTACCTGCATGGATATGGTGGATACCACTTGGAAACAGCTTACCTGCCCAGAGCCATCCCAACAGGAGGCCGTGCCGCAAGCCTAACAGAAACCCAGCCTGATTCAAAATGGCTGGGTTTTTTTGTGTCTGCCGGGTTCTAAAACCGCACGCCCGTCCATATCCATGGTAGTAAGGAAATACTGATATGGAGGGAACAGGAATGATTGTTTATGCAACAAGATTCACCATGAAAAAAGCTGCCGCCGGGCTGCTGGCACTTGCTGCCGTGATTTGGGGGGTATCAACGCTTTCTACACGCGGTGCGGAAGCAGCAAGCGTGGCGGGGCAGACCAGTTTGTCGCAAAAGCTTAAAACCAATGAAGACCGCACCAACTTTTTGCAGTCCTATGGCTGGGAAATTGATGAAACACCAAAAACCGAAACCGAAGTGCGTATCCCAGATGAATTTGACAGTGCTTACGAAACCTATAATGCCCTGCAAAAAACCCAGGGGCTGGATCTCGAAAAATATAAGGGGCGCAAAGCCATGCTGTATGCTTACAACGTGCGCAATGACCCAAGCGGGGAACAGGGCGTCACAGCAAACCTTGTACTGTACCGCAATACTTTGATTGCGGCGGATATTTCATCAGCGCAGGCGGATGGGTTTACTCGCACGGTCACAGAAATGCCCACAGCGCCTTCACAGGACACAGCAGGCACAACATTACCACAACAGCAGGCGGAAACGCCGCAGGACGCGCCACAGGCGCAGCAGCAGCCATCCCAGCCGCAGGATATGCCACAGGGAGAAGCGGCGCCGGGCATGGGTATTGATATTGAAGAATAGCCAGCAAGGCAGCACCGTGGTATGGTGCTGCCTTTTCCCCTACTGCTGATCGGTGAAAATGACGAAAGCACAAATCATATCAGTAAAGTTTTCGTTTTTTTCGCCAAGGCTATTGTGCAATTTGCAAAAAAGTGATACGCTATACTTATCTAAAGTACACGGGGAGGATGGTTATGGCATTACAGCGGCTAGATAAGGTATTGTCATTACTTGGGTGCGGCAGCCGGAAACAAACTGGTGCTGCCATACGTGCGGGGCGGGTCAGCGTCAATGGGCAGATTGTCCGTGATCCGGCGCATAAAGTCACCCCGGTACAGGATGTGCTGCTTTTTGGCGGGCAGCCGGTGC
Source organism: uncultured Butyricicoccus sp. (assembly GCA_910584935.1). Lineage (GTDB taxonomy): Bacteria > Bacillota > Clostridia > Oscillospirales > Butyricicoccaceae > Butyricicoccus_B. The sequence continues at coordinate 9,816 of CAJUDU010000030.1, forward strand.
GCTGGCGGATAGGGCGCTATTATATGCTCAACAAGCCTGCGGGGCTGGTCAGCGCACGGGTGGACAACCTGCATGAAACCGTGCTTTCCCTGTTCCCCGAACGTGAGCGCAAAAGGCTTTTCCCTGTTGGGCGGCTGGATAAGGATACCGAAGGGCTGTTGCTCATCACCGATGACGGCGCATTTGCCCATGCGCTGACTTCCCCGCGCCGCCATGTTGCTAAAACTTATGCCGCTCAGGTAGAAGGGCGGCTGGATTTGGGCGCGCCGCAGCACTTTGCCAGCGGCATGACGCTGGCAGACGGCACCGTCTGCCGCCCCGCAAAGCTGGAAGTGCTGCGCACGGAAAATGGGCTGACCGCAGTGGAAGTCACCCTGTGGGAAGGCAAGCACCATCAGGTCAAACGCATGGTTGCCGCCGCAGGCGGCCACGTTGCCGCGCTGAAACGGCTGTCCATCGGCCCGCTTCGGCTGGATGAAGCGCTTGCCCCAGGCAGCTACCGTGAGCTGTCAGAGGAAGAAGTTGCCGCGCTGCGCGCCGCCGCAAGTGAGGGGAAATAGCCAGCAAAACCGGCCGCTGGCGGCATTGCTAAAAAACTAACAAAGAAATCTAAAAATTTTTGTACAAAAATTTCAGGAGGTGTGTTATAATTTTAATAAATGGCGGGAAATCAGATTTGTTTCTTGTGCAACATGATGGATTTTATCCGCTGCCTGCCAGATGGAATAAAGGAATAAAGATGCACGACTTGAAAAGAAGACCTGAAAGGAAAGGTGACGGAAATGGCCTCCAGATTGCTCCAGTCTATTGTCCTGCAAATGAAAGATACAGTTGACCGCACAATTGGTATCGTTGACGCCACAGGTGCCGTTGTCGCATGTACCGATTTGCCGCGCATTGGGGAAATGCGGGAAGACGCAGTGACAGAACTTGGCTATGCGGGCGATATGATCCGCTTTGGCGGATATACTTACCGTTCGATTGCAGACCGCTCCACCCGATTTGAATATGCTGTGTTTGTGCAGGGGGAGGACGAATTGGCGCGTTCGGTCTGCTCGCTGATTGCTATTGCAATCAACAATATCAAGACCCTGTATGACGAAAAGCATGATAAGGCAACTTTTGTGAAGAATATCATCCTCGACAATATCCTGCCGGGTGATATCTATATCAAATCTCGGGAACTGCACTTCGGCAACGATGTGCCGCGGGTTGTTTTTTTGGTGCATCAGCTTGAACGTGTGGATGTTGCGGCGATTGACGTCATCAATGGGCTTTTTCCGGACAAGCAGAAAGATTTTGTGCTGCATATCAGCGAAACGGATATTGTCGTTGTCAAGGAAGTCAAAGCAACCAGCGATATCCGGGAGCTTATTAAGCTGGCAAAATCCATTGAAGATGCGCTTAATTCTGAATTGCTCATCAAGTGCATTATCGGCATTGGCTCGATTTCTACCCAACTTAAGGATATCGCAAAATCCTTTAAGGAGGCGCAGACCTCGATTGAGGTCGGCGGCGTGTTCGATACCGAAAAGAGTATTGTCAGCTATGAAAACCTTGGTATCGGGCGCCTGATTTATCAGCTTCCAACAACCCTTTGCGAAATGTTCTTAAATGAAGTGTTCAAAAAAGGTTCCATTGATTCGCTTGACCAGGAAACGCTTTACACCATCCAGAAATTCTTTGAAAATAACCTGAACGTATCTGAAACTTCACGCAAACTGTTTGTCCACCGCAATACGCTGGTTTATCGCCTGGAGAAAATCAAAAAGCTTACCGGGCTGGATTTGCGTGAATTTGACCATGCGATTGTGTTCAAGGTCGCGCTGATGGTGCGCAAATACCTTGAAAGCCGCGCGGAAGGGCGTGCGTGAGGAAATCGCATCAATTCGGTGACAGAATGGAAACATTTGTCCAGAAAACGGCATTATCCCCGCATTTTCTGCACCAAATGACCCTTTAAGAAAAAATTAAATTTTCCGAAAACGGGAAATACTCTGGAAATCCTCATTGGGATGTGGTATAATATCCGCAAAGCGGCTGCTATGCCACATCTTTATTTTGTGCGCCGCAGGCTTTTTGCACAATACCAATCAACGCCGCCGCGTGGCAATGCCCCGCGGTGCAAGGAGGTTTCACACTGCCGTGATAAGGATGAGCGACGTCAGTATGCAATATGACAACGGGGTTCGTGCGGTCAACCGGGCAACGCTGCGTATTGATGAGGGCGAATTTGTATTCCTGGTTGGCCCGTCCGGTTCCGGTAAATCAACCTTGATTAAACTGATTACCGGGGAGCTGCGGCCAACTGCCGGGCGGATCGTCGTCAACAATTATAACATTGGCGCCATCAAAAAACGCGAAATTCCATACCTGCGCCGTACCCTTGGCGTTGTGTTCCAGGATTTCCGCCTGATTGACAAAAAAACCGTTTATGAAAATGTCGCGTTTGCCATGCGCGCCATTGGCGCGAATAACCGCGCTATCAAAAAGCGTGTGCCATATGTGCTGGATTTGGTCGGGCTTTCCGAAAAAGCCAGTACCCGTCCGCTGGAGCTTTCCGGCGGCGAACAGCAGCGCGTTGCCATTGCCCGCGCGCTGGTCAACAACCCGCGCCTCATCATTGCCGATGAACCAACCGGCAACCTTGACCCAGTGCGTTCCTATGAATTGATGACGCTATTTGAAAAAATCAATGAACTGGGTACCACAATCCTGATTGTCACCCATGAAAAAGAACTTGTGGACGAGTTTGAAAAACGCGTTATCATGATTGACAGCGGGCGCATTGTCAGCGATGCCACCGGGCGGTATTTTGCCGACGATGAATATGATGAATATTACGAGGAAGGCTATGACGAGGGTTACGATGACGGAGAGTATGCCGAAGAGCAGCCCACAGAAGAACCACAGTCACCGCTTTCCATGCTGTTTGACCGCTTTTCGCTGCATAAGCCCGCGGCGCCTGCGGCTGAGGCTGTGCAGGAAAGCAGCACAGGCGATGCGGAAGAAGGGCAGGATGCACCAATCCCAGAAGCGGACGAGCAGCCCCCAGAATCAGAACCAGAACCAGAGCCGGTTCAGCCGCAAGCGCCGCCTGAACCGGCGCCCGCGCACACAGATGCGATGGAGCAGCAATTGGATGATTTGTCCCTAACCGAACTGGTAGACCGGTTCCAAAAGCGCGTAGGCATCCACAGTGCCTTTGATAGCCCGTATGAGAACAGCGAACACACAGAGGGGAACACAAACCATGAGCAAGAAAACGAAGCAGCCCAGACAGCGCAAGAGCCGGACAGGAATTAGCTATTTCTGGGCGGAAGGCATACATAATATTTTTCTGAACGGCTTTATGAGTTTTGCTGCCGTCAGCATTATTTTAGCGTGTCTGCTGATTACCGGCAGTGTGACGCTCATTTCGGTCAATATTGATTTGAATATCCGCCAGTTGCAGCAGGAGAGCGAAATTGCGCTGTATATTGATGAAAATTTCACCTATACCCAGGCACGCGCCATGGAAAAGGAGCTTGCCGCCATTGATAATGTGGATACGGTTGAGTTCCAGTCCAGAGAGCGGTCGCTGGAAGACCTGCGCAGGCAGCTTGGCGATGATGCCTATATCCTGGAAGGGTATGATTCCAATAATAACTTTATGCGCGATGGCTACCGCATCACGCTCAAAGACCTTTCCTTGGCAAAGCAAACCGAAGAGGAAATCAAAAAGATTTCCGGCGTTGCCAATATTGTTGTGCGGGAAGATACCATCAATGCGTTGGTGCGGGCGCGGCAGGTGTTCCAAATCGTATCCTTTACGCTGGTTGCCGCCCTTGGCGCAATTTCAATTTTTATTATTTCCAATACGGTTAAACTAGCAATGTTTGCCCGCCGCGAGGAAATCGTCATCGAAAAGATGGTTGGCGCAACAAACTGGTTCATCCGCTGGCCCTTTATCATTGAAGGGATGCTGCTTGGGCTGGTAGCTGGTGGGCTTGGCGCCCTCGCCGAATGGGGCATTTATGAAAAATTAGTCGGGACAGTCACCAATGCGCTGCCTGCGTTTACCATGGCAGGCTTTGAAGAATTTGCAGTCGTGCTGATTGCGGTTTATCTTGGCGCAGGTGTTGTCATTGGTGTAGGCGGGTCGGTGCTGTCCATGCGCCGGTTCCTGGATGTGTGATGGAAAGGAGCTTTTATGCTAAGTAAAAAAACAGTCCGTGCTATTGCCGCAGCAATCGCTGTGATACTTGTGATATCCATTGCAGGCGGCAGCCTAATTTCAGCCATTGGCACCGCGCAGGCGGCGTCAATCAGCGAACTGAAAAACCAGATTTCCAGTTTGGATAAGCAGAAATCCGAAGTAGAAGCGGCAATCAAAGCGTTGGAAGGGCAAATCAATAGTAATTCCAAAAAACTCGCCGCGCTGACAACCCAGATGAACCTGACCGAAGAAGATATTGACGCAACCCAAACAGTAATTCAGCGTTTGGCGGATGAAATTGTTGTGAAAGAAGAAGAAATTGTCGTTGCACAGCGTGAGCTGGATGAAAAAACCGAACTGTTTGAAACCCGGATGCGCGTTATGTATGAAAACGGCAATGATGTAAGCTATCTGGATGTTATCCTGGGTGCGAATAATTTTGGCGATATGCTGACCCGTATGGAAGATGTCAGCGCTGTAATGGAAAATGATAAAAAAATTGTGGCGGACTATAAAGCAGCGAAGAAAAAGCTGGAGGACGCAAAAGCAGCGCTGGAACAGGATAAACAAGACCAGGAAGAATATAAAGCATCGCTGGAATCCAAATATGCTGACCTCAAGGGGCAGCGCACTGAGGTGCAGAAGCTGACCGACCAGCTGGAAAGCAACCAGGCGCAGAAGGAAAAAGAAGCTATCGCCTTGGAAGATGAGATGGGCGCAATCAGCGCGGAGATTGAAGAAATTTCCCGCCGTGAAGCGGAAGAAGCAAAGCGCAAGGAAGAAGAAGCCCGCAAGCAGGCGGAAGCTGCCGCAGCAGCCAAAAAGAGCAGCAATTCAAATTCGAGCAGCTCAGGCAGTTCAGGCAGCAGCACAAAGACAGCATCACGTGTCAGCACAAGCGGTTTGGTTTGGCCCGCGCCAAGCGGCAGCGCAGGCAGCGGCTATGGCTGGCGTATCCACCCGATTTCCGGCACCCGTAAATTCCATAAGGGCACGGATATCCCCGCGCCAAGCGGCAGCCCAGTACTCGCGGCGGCAAGCGGCACGGTTGTGCAGAGTTATTTCTCCTCGTCCTATGGCAACTATATTGTGATTAGCCATGGCGGCGGCTTAATGACAGCGTATGCGCATATGTCCAGCCGTGGGGTATCTGTCGGCGCAAATGTATCTGCTGGGCAGCAGATTGGCAAGGTCGGTTCCACTGGCAATTCCACTGGCCCACACCTGCATTTTGAAGTTTATGTAAATGGCTCAACCACAAACCCGATGAGTTATTTCTAAAAAATACGAACCCAATCCAGAGGGGGGCACGCTGTATAGCGGGTCCCCCTTACGCGGTGCAAAGGAGGAAAACAATGTCAAATAAGGTTCACTGGGGGGTAGCGGCAGTATTATGCGGTTTTTCAGCCGCTATGGCATTTTCAATTTCTTATGCCATGATGAATCGCCGCTTTGAAGAAATGCTGCCGGAATATAAAATCAACAATGAGATATATGGCAAAATCGGTGAAATCCGTTATACAGTGGATAAATACTATGTTGGCGGTTATGACCAGCAGGATGCCGTAGATATGGCTGCGGCAGGGTATGTAGCTGGCATTGGCGACCGCTGGAGCAATTATATGTCCGCGGAACAGTTTGAAAAATATAAACTCAGCTTTTCTGGGCAGTCCTTTGGCATTGGGCTGTATACTTCTTATCATGCGGATACACGGGAATTGCGGATTGTAGAAGTTTTCCCAGGTTCGGATGGGGAAAAACTGGAGCTCAAAAAAGGTGATTTAATCCTTGGCGCGGAAGGCAAAACCATGCAGGAGGATGGCTATTCTGAAACCCTTGAAGCAATTGCCGGCGAGGAGGGCACCAAAGCCCGGATTATCATCCGCCGCAAAGCAACCGGCGAAACAGAAACTGTGGAAATGGAACGCAAGACTACACAGCAGACTATGGTAAGCGGCAAAATGCTTGCAGATGGGCAAACCGGATTTATCCGCATTTACAGTTTCCATCGCGGTTCTGAAAAGCAAATGGAAAAAGCGGTGGATAAACTGGTTTCGCAAGGGGCGTCTCAACTGGTATTTGATGTGCGCAATAATCCTGGCGGTTCGGTAGACAGCGTATGTACAGCGGTGGATACCCTTGTGCCGCATGGGCTGATTATGACCCTGCGTACCAAAGATGGCAAAGAAACCATTTATGAATCGGATGAAAAACAACAGGAACTGCCGATGGCAGTGCTGGTCAATGCGGAATCCATCAGTGCGGCGGAATTTTTTGCGGCAGCTTTGCAGGAATATGGAAAGGCGGTTGTTGTTGGTGAGCAGACCATTGGTAAAGGTTATGCACAGCAGAATTATGAATTGCAGGATGGTTCAGCCTTGCACCTGTCTGACCAGGAGTATTTTACGCCGCTTGGCAAAAGCCTGATTGGTACAGGCGTGACGCCAGATATCACGTGTGCCGCCCCTAAAGGCTTTGACTTATATTTCTCCTCAGAAAAAAAAGATGCCCAGCTGCAAGCTGCGCTTGCAGCGTTAGAATAGTACAGCATATAATTAGATTATCAGAAAACGGATAAAATGAAGCAGGCGGCGCCGGGTTAGAAATAACCCAGGCGCCGCCGTATCTATTGACCCTAATATATGGGATAAAATCAGAAAAACAACTTTTGTACTGTACAATGGGGTATAAACATGATATCCTGTTATTAAAGCAAATCATATTATAAAAAACCTTTGGGAGGTGGGACGGATTTGGAAAAATATCGCATGGTTGCGCTTGATTTGGCGCAAAAGATTGAGTCTGGGCATTATCCCCGCGGGATACAGCTTCCACTTGAAACGGAGTTATGTGCTATGTATCAAGTCAGCCGCATTACCATTAAAAAGGCAACAGACTTACTGGTTCAGCTTGGGATTATTACCAAACGGCGCGGCGCAGGCAGTTTCGTGCAGAATACAGAACATCTGCATGAAATCTTAACTGGCGAACAAGTGCAGTTTACTGGGTTTACCCGCCAGTTTGCAGGGCGGCGGGTATCGGCAGAAGTTCATCAATTCGTTACCCACCCAGCCACAGGGGAAGCCGCTGAAAAAATGTGCCTGACCGAAAAAGATTTGGTCTATTATATTTGCCGTACACGGTTTGTGGATGATGAACCTTATGTGGTGGAATATGCTTATTTGCCAGTAGGCATTGTGCCGGGGTTGGATTTGCAGATTGTCAGTGGTTCTATTTATGCTTATATTTTAGATACTTTGCACTTAAAGCCGCAAAGTGCGCGCCGTACCCTGCGTTCGCTGCTGCCCACAGAAGCTGAAAAACAATATTTCCATATATCAGAACCATTCAGTATTTTGGAAATCGAACAGGTTGCTAGCCTGGATGACGGGCGGATTTTTGAGTTTTCCAAAACCCATTGCCGCAGTGACCGTTATGCGTTTCGGTATATCAGCGTATGGTAAAATAAATCACTGATAAGAAAAAAAGCCGCCGCCCCATATCGTGATGGAGGCAGCGGTTATATTTTTTTAATCAATTAAGCTGCGCACAGATTCGCCTTCTGCAATGGATACAGGCAATAAGATGCGTTCATTGCAGCGTTCCCCGCCTTGTATCATGGAGATCAGTTTTTTCACACAAACTTCCGCCTGTACTGCGCAATGTACATCGACCGATGTAATGGATGGAATCGCCATTTTCCCCATCACGGTATTATCAAAGCCGATTAAAGCAATATCCCTCGGCACGGAATAGCCCATGGATAACAGTGCGCGCGCAGTCAGCATCGCCATATTATCATTGGTGCAGATAAAGGCTTCTGGCAAGGATTTGCATCGCTTTAAAGACGTCAGAATACAGTTGTAATCGTAAACCTGCACCTGATTCATATCAATGACCAGATATTCTGGGTCAACCGGCAGCCCAAAAGACATCATAGCGCCAACATAGCCTTGGAAACGCTCCATAAAGCCTGTGCTATGCTTTGGGTTGCCGACAAAGCCTAATTTCCGATAACCTTTATTCCAAAGGTATTCAACCGCCATATGCCCGCCTTTTAGGTTGTCCTCAATCACAACACACATATCAAGGGTATCATACCGGGTACCGGTTGCGATGATTGGAATGCCGCATTGGGCAACTTTGGCGGCAATGCGCTCCTCCATATCGCCAAGGATAATAATGCCTGCAATCGAATTGCTTTCAAACTTCCAGCGCAGTTCCTCTTGGGCGATATCACAAGTTGCGCCTTTGAATACCATTAGGTTATAATTGTATTCATGCACCGTGTTTAGGATATGCTGATGGAAACTCATATAGAAATAGGAATCCCGTAAACGTTCGCCGGTTGATACCAAGCCAATATTACGCATTTCCAATTTGCCTTTTTGCCCAAAGTAGCCGATTTCCTCCGCAATGCGGAGAATATTATCTTTTGTTTGCTGCCGTACACCTGGCATATCCCGAAGCGCAAGGGAAACCGTATTTACGGATACACCTGACCGCCGCGCAATATCTTTTAGGGTGACTCTCATGCCCATACCTCCTGACGGTTCCCCCTTAACGCACTAATCTACCATACAATGGTACTCCTTTTAGCTGATAAAATCAACTGCAAATTTGCTGAAATTTGCTTTTCACTTGATATTTTTTGTTTTTATTTGCAGATAAAATGATATAAATAGAAATTTTAAAAAATAATGAAAGAAATTTTATTACTACGAAAGCAGTGCGGGTGCATAACTGTGATAGAAATGGACACAAAATAAAAGGTGATGGTACCAATACGCCATCACCTTTTCGGGTTTGCACACTTACAGATACAGGGGGAATGGAATCTGTTTAGCCTTCCAGCGGTTTCATCGTGGGGAACAACAAGACATCACGGATAGACGCGGAATCAGTCAGGAACATAACCAGCCGGTCAATGCCCATGCCCATGCCGCCGGTTGGCGGCATACCATATTCCAGTGCACATACAAAATCACTGTCCATCATACTGGCTTCATCATCACCGGCGTTGCGAAGCGCGACTTGGCGCTCAAACCGTTCTTTCTGGTCAATCGGGTCATTAAGCTCGGAAAATGCGTTGCATAGTTCACGCCCATAGACAAAGCATTCAAACCGTTCGGTTAAACGCGGGTCGGATGCCTTGCGCTTGGCAAGCGGAGAGATTTCAACCGGATAATCAATAATAAAAGTTGGCTGTATCAGTTTATCTTCTACAAATTCATCATAGCAAAATGCAAGCAGGTTGCCCCAGCTTTCCTTGCCCTTTTCTGGGGTAAGTCCTTTTGCCTTGACCGCTTCCAATGCCTGTGCTTCATCCATTGCCATGAAATCCAAGCCGGCATATTCTTTTACAGCGTCTGCCATGGTCATGCGCTTCCAGCCTTTTGTGAAGTCCAATTCGGTGTCTTGGTAAGTCACTTTTGTTGTGCCAAGCACCTTTTCACAGACATGGACAACCATATCTTCAGTAATATCCATCATACCGGCATAATCGGTATAAGCCTGGTATAATTCTATGGTTGTAAATTCCGGGTTATGGCGGGTATCCATGCCTTCATTGCGGAAAATACGTCCGATTTCATAAACTTGTTCCAACCCGCCAACAATCAGCCGCTTGAGATGCAGTTCGGTTGCAATGCGCATATACATATCAATATCAAGCGCATTGTGATGGGTGATGAATGGGCGTGCGGCTGCGCCGCCAGGAATCGTATTGAGGCAAGGAGTTTCCACTTCCATAAAGCCGCGAGAGTCCATAAAATTACGGATTTCACGGACAATCTTGGAACGCTTTTCAAAGGTATCCCGCACTTCCGGGTTGATAATCAGGTCAACATAACGTTGACGGTAACGCATATCTGTGTCTTTCAGCCCATGCCATTTCTCGGGTAATGGGATCAGGTTTTTGGAAAGCAGCACCATTTCAGAAACCGAAACTGAAATTTCACCTTTATGGGTGCGGAATACAGTGCCTTCGATGCCGACCAAATCACCGATATCCATTTTTTTGAATGCTGTATAGCTGTCTGTGCCAAGCACATCGCGTTTTATATACATTTGCAGCCGCCCATAACGGTCGCTTAAATCTGCAAAAGATGCCTTGCCCATAATCCGTTTGGACATCATACGCCCAGCCAGGCGGACGGTTTTGCCATCCATTTCATCAAAATTATTTTTGATATCGGTTGTATGATGGGTGCGGTGAAAACGCACCTGTTCAAACGGGTCATTGCCTGCTGCCTGCAGTTCGGTCAATTTATCGCGGCGGATGCGCAGCAGTTCATTTAATTCAGCCTGCTGTTGCCCTGCTTCAGGCGCCATTTGTTCATTTGCCATAAGAATTTATCCCTCACTTCTGCAAGTCTATAATTTTATACCGGACAACACCTGCGGGGGCTTCAACTTGGACGGTTTCGCCCACTTTTTTGCCTAGCATTGCTTTGCCAAAGGGGGATTCATCCGAAATCAGCCCATTCATTGGGTCTACTTCCTGGGAACCAACAAAGCGGTATTCTTCCCGATCTCCAAATTCCATATCTTCAACCGTAAAACGGCAGCCAGGGGATACTTCATCAGCCGCATAGGTATCGCCAGTGACAACAACCGCGTGTTTTATAATTTCTTCCAGCTCCGCGATGCGGGAATATAATTTGCCTTGTTCGTTTTTGGCTTCATCATATTCCGCGTTTTCCGAAAGGTCACCAAAAGAACGCGCTTCTTTCAGTTGTTCCGCGACTTCATCGGCGCGGGTTGTTTTCAGATATTCAAGTTCCTCTTTATATTTGTCAAGACTTTCCTGAGATAGTTTGATTTCCTTAGCCATCTGCAATACCTTCTTTGAATATGAATTTTATCGATACATTATCTTATTATATGGATTCTGGCGCTCGATGTCAAGCGGGGTTTTGGCAGATGGCTTAATTTACAGTATATTTAAAAATCAATTAAAATTCATTGTATATTGTATTATATTTAATAAATATAACACAATGAAACTGCAAAATGAAAAAGGGGGCAGATGATGTGACAAACAGGCAGGTTAAATGATGGTGTGGAAATCCCGGTTTATGGATTCGGCACCTATCAAATCCCCGCAGACGGAAGCACTTATCAAGCTGTTCAGCAAGCGCTTGCCCTTGGTATTCGCCATATTGACACAGCGGCGGCATGGCGGCATATTTCAATGAACACGAAGTTGGGAAAGCAATGGAGGAAGCAAAACAGGCGGGCAGGCATCATAAAAGTGCCAGCCAAATTATTTTGCGGTTTGAAGTGCAGCAAGGCGCAATTTCTCCTTTGTGCGATAAAAAGGGCGCGGATCTGCCTTAAACTTGCAGTTCCGTGCCCTTATTTGGTCTAAAGGTTTCATTTTGCACTTTATATTTATTTGAATATAAATGAACCGTGAAATTGATTTTACCAAACCTTACCGAGGGATTCTGTGGAAAATGTGCAAAGCATAAATTAAATTTTTCGTAAAAATTGCAGGAAAATTTGATTTAGAGCGCGAAATACGTTATAATAGTGGTAATAAAACCAACACACTGCTATTTATGGGTATGTAAAGGTGGGAGGTGGTCAGTTTGCAGGAGAGTTATGGCATCTCAATGCCAGATATTGCGTTGAACCAGGCTGATTTGGCAAAACTGATGAACAAAATGCCAGGTGGATTTTTCATTTACCATGGCAGCGGGGACGAAGAAATCTTTTTTGCAAATGAAACTTTGCTGCGCATTTTTGGCTGCGATAATATGGATGAATTTATGGAGCTGACCGGCGGCAGCTTCAAAGGGATGGTGCATCCCGATGACCTGAACAGGGTGGAAAAGAGTATTGCAGAGCAAATTGCGCAAAGCCAATTTGATTTGGACTATGTGGAATACCGTATTATTCGTAAAGATGGCAAAACCCGCTGGATTGAGGATTATGGGCATTTTGTAAACAATGGGATAACTGGCGGACTGTTTTATGTCTTTGCTGGGGATGCGACTGAGAAAAAACAGGAACAGCAGCAGGAACGCCAGAAAAAAGAAGAACAGCTGCGGGATTATTCCAAGCAGCTTAAAGTCATCAATCAGGAGCACTTGCGGCGGCTGGAAACCATAGAAGGGCTTAGCTTTGATTATGAATCTATTTTTTATGCCAACTTAAGCACAGATACCATCAAGGCATATCAAACCAGCAACCGGATTCATTCTTTTGACACCGGGCATACGCTGCGCCGGTTTACTGGCTTTGCTTCAGAATATATTGCAACCTGGGTGCATCCTGAAGACCGGCTGCTGCTGACTGATACGCTCCAAACCAGCAGCATCCGCAAGCGGCTGTATAAACGGAAAATGTTCCATATCAATTACCGTATCATGTGTAACGGGTACATGGAATATTTGCAGCTGCGCATTGTCAATGTTGGGCGCGGCAATGAAGTTTCACAGATTGTGATTGGGGTGCGAAGTGTTGATGAAGAGATACGGCATGAATTGCGACGTAAAGAAATTTTGGAAGGGGCGCTGAACCAGGCGCGGGCAGCCGTTGTCGCAAAGAACACATTCCTTTCCAATATGTCGCACGATATCCGCACGCCTATGAATGCGATTGTAGGCTATACAGCGCTTGCCAAACGGCGGATTGACCAGACGGAAAAGCTGATGAATTATCTGGATATGATTGAAGCATCCAGCACCCAATTGCTCCAGCTTATCAATGATGTGCTGGAAATTGCACAAATTGAGGCAACTAAGGTCAACATGGAAGAGGGCGTGTGCAATTTAATTGAGATTGCTCAGCAGGTACAGGAATCGTTGATGCCACTGGTCACACAAAAAAGCATGGATTTCAAGCTGGAATTATCACGGCTTTGCCATGCGGAAGTCTATAGCGACCAGAAGAAATTATATCAGCTCATTTTGCGCTTGGCAAGCAATGCGGTGAAATATACCGAGCCGGGCGGCTGGGTCACGGTTTGCATTGGGGAAATGGATAACGTTTCAACCGGCTATTCGATGTATCAGGTGATTGTCGAAGACAATGGCATCGGCATGAGCCGGGATTTCATGGAATATATGTTTGAGCCATTTGAACGGCAGAAGAATACTACCCTTAGTGGCGTGCATGGTACAGGACTTGGGCTGACAATTGTAAAAAGTATTGTTGATCTGTTGTCCGGTAAAATCGAAGTGGAAAGCATGATGGGCAAAGGCAGCAAATTCACAGTGACATTGCCACTGCGGATTAAAGAAAAAAACAATTTGCCTGTCAGCCAGTCACGCAAACAAACTGGGCAGCCAAAACTGCTGATTGTAGAAGATAATGAACTGAACTTGGAAATTGAGCAGGAATTATTGCAGGACGCAGGGTTCCTGGTGGATACCGCTAACAATGGCAGCATTGCAGTGGAACACATCCGGTATGCTGACCCGGGAGAATATGCACTGGTACTTATGGATATACAGATGCCAATTATGGACGGTTACCAAGCGGCGCGGGAGATCCGTAAGCTGGAAGACCCGGAATTATCCAATATACCGATTGTGGCATTGTCCGCGAATACATTTGATGAAGACCGGCGGCTGTCGCTGGAAAGCGGGATGAATGCGCATATGGCAAAACCAGTGAATTTCCCTGAACTATTGGAGTTAATCGCTGCTATACTTGACACATAAACGGTAGGATGGGCAGCGCCTGGCTGGAAAGAGCCTCACTGCTGCCCATCTCTTCGTTTATACTGAAAAAAACCTTGCGTTTCACGCAGGGTTATGGTATACTGTATAGCAAGAATTTCATAACAGACAGTTTGCAGCCATCCTGTCTATAAACAAAACCAAGGACAGCCATGCACCGGTAGCATCGTTACACGGGGGTCATGGGTTTTTTGATGGTGCATTTATGTTGATAAATGTACCATTTTTATGTCCGGAAAGGAATCTTTTATGGTACGGTATGCGGAAATTACCGAAAAGAACCCGCGTGAAATTGTGATGATGCGTGGCTCTGGCTGCCGCTGGCGGCGCTGTACATTTTGCGATTATCATTTGGACTGTTGCCCAGATGCTGCCGCGAATTTTGCGCTGAATGCGAAAATCCTCAGCCATATTACCGGGCGGTTCCACCGGCTGGAGGTTATCAATTCAGGTTCGTTCCCCGAACTGGATGGACAAACCATACAGCGGATCATGGATATTTGCCAGCAGAAAAAGATTGATATACTGCATTTTGAATGTCACTGGATATACCGGGACAGCCTGCCTGCCCTGCGGCAGCGGTTCCGGCAGCAAGGCATAACCGTAAAGGTCAAATCCGGTATTGAAACATTTGACGCGGTATATCGGGAACAAATCCTTTGCAAAGGGATTGATGAAACTGACCCGGCAAAAATCGCCCAGCCATTTGATGAATGCTGTTTGCTGTTTGGGCTGCAGGGGCAGGATAAAGCATCTATGGAACAGGATATCAAAACTGGTTTGCAGTATTTTGAGCGGGTCTGTATCAATATCATGACGCCCAATACAGCGCAAATACAGCCGGATGCCGCTGTGATACGGGAATTTATGCAAACACTATACCCAGCTTACCGGGATAACCCACGAGTGGATATCCTGATAGAAAATACGGATTTTGGAATAGGAGCTGAAAATAATGAAGAATGAATGGTTACTAATTTTTTCAATGATTGTGCTGTATGGCGCAGTGTTGGCATGGTATAAGTTATTTGGGCGTGCGGGGATGTACTGCTTTACGGTATTTGCCACCATTGCGGCGAATATTGAAGCTTTGCTGCTGATTGATGCCTTTGGTATGGAAATGACACTTGGCAATATTCTGTTTGCCACGACATTTTTGGTCACAGATATTCTGTCAGAAACCGAAGGCAAACAAGCTGCCCAAAAAGCAGTATGGGTAGGCATTGCAACATCGGTGCTGTTTATTGTGGTATCGCAGTCCTGGCTGTTATATACCGTGAGTGAAAATGATATCATGTATCCTTCTTTCCTAAAAGTGTTTTCCAACACACCGCGTATGATGATTGCATCCCTTGTGGTTTATGCGATTGCCCAAGGCTTTGATGTATGGATGTATCATTTTTGGTGGCGGATTACGGCGCGGAAATGCGGCGATGACCACCGCTTCTTATGGCTGCGTAACAATGGTTCTACACTGATTTCGCAGTTTTTAAATTCGGCATTATTTACCGCGTTTGCGTTTTGGGGCATTTATGACATCAAAACATTGATATCCATTGCGCTGTCCAGTTATGTGATTTTTATTGTAACTTCGCTGGCGGATACGCCTGTAGTTTATTTGGCACGGTATATCAAAGAGAAAGATAAAAATCACAAAGGGTTTCAAAATTCTGCGGTAAAACACGGATAATTCACTTGTGGGGCTGCATAGGATAAAGGTAAAGCAGTGCTAGGCAGCAAGGAGGCAGGATAATGGATGCAGCACCAATGATTTTGGTTTCGTCCGGCACACAGCCGAACCCAATGTCCCCGCAGCGCAATGTATCGGTATTATATGGGCAGGCACTACGGCAAGTGGGCTGTGAAGCTGTCGCTATGCTTGGCGGGGACGCAAACCACCTTGCAGACCGGTTCGATGGATTGTTATTATCTGGCGGCGGGGATATGGCAGCTTCTTTTTTTGGGCAGCGGCAGCACCCAAAAGCCAATCCGCCGGACATCCTGCGGGATGAAGAGGAATTGGAGCTGTTGGAAGCTTTTTGCCACAGAAGCAAACCGGTTTTCGGCATTTGCCGCGGGCTGCAAGTCATAAATGTTTATTTTGGCGGTGATTTGCGCCAGCATATTGAGGGGCATGATGATGTGACACATGGGGTGCAGACTGAGCCTGGAAGCCGTTTATCCCATTTGTGCGGTGCCCATTTTACTGCAAATAGTTTTCACCATCAAGCGGTTGGGCAGCTCGGGCAGGGGCTTCACAGCACCGCTTATGCGCCCGATGGCACCATAGAAGGGTTAGAACATGATACTTTGCCGGTCTTTGGGGTGCAATGGCACCCAGAACGTATGATAGCAGGCGTTCAAATGGATGTTGCAGCAGACCATACAAAGCTGTTTTCGTTTTTATGGGGCAAAGATGCTGGAAGATAGTGTGAAATTGTTGTTTGCACTATGACACAGCGGCGGGGCTGTGCTGGATAAGTTATATTTTTTGATATCAGAAAACGGATGCAAACCAAAAGGCGGGAAGCCGCTTTTTGGTTTGCTTTTCTTTTTGGCGTTTGGACGTACTTTTGCGCGTGGAATTGGTGAAAATGACGAAATGTAAAAAATATTATAAAAATACTTGACATTATATATATAATCGTATATAAAGGTATATATAATAGGCTGGTAACGTAAGAAAACATTTTAAGCGAGGGTCGGCGTAGCGTCAAGC
>CAJUDU010000031.1 GCA_910584935.1 uncultured Butyricicoccus sp.
GGCGGATTCGGGACTTTCACCCGTTAGAACGTGCGCTCGCCGGGCGCACTAAAAAAACAAAGCCCGGACCGTCTGATGACGGTGCCGGGTCTTTGTTACCCGTGGAAAGGGGCAGGCATAGCCTGCCCTTTCCGGTTCATTGATAGATTATTTGCAGCGACGGCACCCGCCGGTATTGCCGCCGGATACTGCACCATTGCCACAGCCATTATTACAGCCGTTGCCTGGGGCAGAACCACTGCCACAACCGTTGTTGCAGCCGTTATTACAGCCGTTATTGCAGCCATTGTTGCAGCCGCCGCCAAGGATATCGCCACAGCCGCATGGCTCACGACGCGGTGGGAAGAACTCGTCAATCGGGAACTCAAAGCGGTCAAATACATCGCAAGGATCTTCGGTTTCATCACCGCCTGCGCCTGTGCAGTTGCAGTCACGTTCTGGCATACAGATATCATAAGCAGGCATCAGAAGCTGAATATCACGTTCCAGACGCATGATGGAGAACTGGCCCAGAGTGACAAACAAGCGATTGCCATCCGCATTGAGTGCAATGTCCTCGCCGCCAAAGCACTGGCAAATTGGGGTCGGCACTGTGCTGATATCACAGCCACAGCCGCAGCAATAATTTGGTTCTACGACTTTTGCTTCCAGCAAAATCGGTTCTACCGCTTCTACAACAGCAGTTGGCTTGTTGAAGCACTGCATTTGCTGGTAATCTGGCGCATCCTGGATATACTTGGAGCTAAAAATGCGTGCACCGCCATCGCTGCCAAACAAGATGCAGCGCTTGTCATAGACCGCCAAACCTGTCAGCAGACGTGGGCAACCAACAGTTGTGCTTGCTTCTACGCTGATGCGATAGAAGAAACGGACATCAACTGTATAAAACCCCCTATTATATGAACCGTAATGTTTCTGCTATCTACCTCCGTCATTTGACGGAGGTTTTTTTATTATTATAGCGTTTGGAAACCTGACATCATGCCGCTTGCGGCGCTACTGCCTTTCGACCCACCGCCGGATTTCCGCCCGCCTTTACCTTTACCCTTACCTTTCCCACTTTTTTTAGAGCTTCCGTATTCATACTTATCATCAATAGATTTCATGATAAGCACTTTTTGGCTTGTTGTCAGCCCTTCCCACTGGTCAAGATAAGCAATGCGCTTATTCCTTCTGGAATATTTTTTGCCTTTATCACCGCTGAGTCTGTTAAGCCCTGCACTAATCACCTTGTACAAATCGACGTCCAGCCCGCTTTCCCGCAGCGCCGGGGCATTTTCACGCAGCTTGTCGCTTCCGCTGCTCATGCAGTCATCCCAAGTTTCTTTCAAATCGCCATTGTCGGCGCTCATGAACCAGGTCAGCATTTCGCGCTGCCCAAAGGTCATACCCTGCTGTTCCCCATCCGCCAAACCAAGTTCCTGAATAAATTCCGTTTTCCGCAGCTTTTTATATTCTTTCTTATCCGCTTCATGGATAGATATATCATTGTCCACGCTTTTATCAATCTGTTGCATTGTAATTGCAAAATACGCTTTTTCGGTCGCGGAAATATCGCCGATAAATTTATCAGCGGCAGCGCCGCGCCATTTTGCGCCAAGCGAAGGCAATATCACTTTTTCCATCGCGGCGTTTTTCTGCGCGTCGGTCAAATCTTTTGCACCCCGTATGGTATCCCAGGCATTAATTTTAATGCTGTAACTGTCCTCGCCATCGGACACTGCGTCCGGCACAAGCCCGCCGTATTTTATTGCCTGTTCCGCGGTAAACCCATCGTCATGATAAAGGGAAAGCGCGTCTTTCTGGTCTTTTTCGCTCAGCGCGGAAGTGATTGCGAACGCATCCTCACTGGAAAAATCAATCGGTTTTTCAACGCCAACAATCCATTTCATCAGCGCCTTATCCGCCGCGCTGATATCTAAATCCATAATCACGCGGTTTTTCGCCGCGTCCAGCGCGTCATAATCGGTTTCATTCTTCGTTTCGGGCATATCGTCCCAGCCGCTTCCGGGTTCGCCTGGCATTTTGCGTTTCCATTCTGGTTTTGCTTCTTTCATTTTTTGCAGCGCGTCCAGCGCGGTTTGGTGTTCAATGCCGTGCTCAACCAGTTTTTTATATGTTTTCGCATCTTCAAAGCCCAGTTTTTTCACCGCTTCATAACTCTGCTTTGCATCCATGCCGTTTTGGGTCATGTACTGATACGCGGCTGTTTCATCGGCGTTCAGCCGCTGGAAGCCGCTTTTTACATAATCCTGCGCTTCTTTTGTGCGATATTTGCCAAACAGCGCCGCAAGCGCGTAGTCGCTGAAATCCTGCCCATACTGTGGGAAAAGCAGTTGCTGTCTGCCGTCTTTATCCGTATCATATGCGCCGCCAGCACGAACGGTCGCAATCCCTTCCGCTGTTTTTTTAATCGCGCCGCCGCCAAATGGCAGCAATAAATAAGTTGCGGGTTTCATCAGTTCTTTTGATGTGAAACTGGTTGGAAGCGCGGCGCTGATTGGCAGCCGGCCGCCGCCAGCCAAACCGCCGACAAAAGGCAATTCCTCAAGCACATTTTTGCCAAGCCCCCAAGCGCGGTCTTTCGCTGTGCGCTTATCGTCCGGATCCCCGATACCCTCAAGCGCATCCTGTACAATGCTCACCGGATCAAGCGCCGCATCCCTGCCAGTCAGCCAAGAATAAGCCTGATTATACAGCCAAGCCCCGGCAAAAATCCTTGTCAGCGCGGCAGCAATTGCCATGACGCCTTTTTCGCCCAGCCTGCGGGGCAAATCCTTGCCTAAATACCTTAACTGGTTATTTACTTCAAGCTGGAACATGGTAAACGGCTTTACAAGTGGGCTTTGCCGCTCAAATATACTAGGCATCGCACCTTTGCTGCGGTCTGCCATCACGCTGGCAGCAAAAGCATCCGCTTCATTCACTGCCGTATCAAAATCCATACCGTTTTTCTGGTTCTGCATGGTGCGTGCTCTGACAATGCTTTCGGCAGTAAACATATCAATCCACTGCATCGGCGCGCCCGCGGCGTCGCTCATTTTGCGCAATGTGCTTTTTGCAATACTGTCCGAGCCGCGGCGGTTGACGAGGAAATCGGAACAATCCACAAATCCGTCCCCTTTACCGTAATTTTTAACCGTTTCCAGCATCCCGCGCAGCATATTGATGTTGCCAAGTTCCCCGGTCGCCTGTGTCAGCGGAATAAAATTTGTCAGCCAGCTGCCAGGGTTCAGCGCAATCATATTTGCGGCAACCCTGCTTTGCACCTGATGGCTGATAGAATAGATATCGCGCCCAATATCATCTTCAATGCCCCTATCCCGCCTGTGTTTTTTACCGGCAAGGCGGTTGCCATAGTCGCGCAGTTCAGCAACCAGCCCCGGCATTCCGGTTTTCCGATTTTCATACACCTTTTCGATTTCCTGCCGTCTCTGGAGTGCGTCCAAATCGCGATTTTCGCGTATATTATCAACCAACTGCCTTGTGCCGTCATCGCTTAACCGATATCGCACAGCGTCTTCGAGCGCCCGTATTTTCTGTATACTCTCGGTTAATGTGATAACATCAACAGCAGTATCAATATATGCGTCAAAAGTTTTGACAGCATCATGTATAGTTTTCCCGCCCTGTCGGCGTTCCAAATGTCCAAACCACTGATGGCCGGGGCGGAATGTTTCGGTAATCCCGGCGAGGTCGGTCGGCAAGTTATTTTCGTTTGTAATTTTCATGCCGAGCAAATAAAATGCGCGTGCAAGCCGTGTGTCCGGCATTTCCTCTGCAGAATGCGGCGCATAATCGCGGCGAAATTCAGTTGGTTCAATGCCGTTTTCAATCTGCACATCATTTATCATGGCAAAAAGAGTATTGTAAATATCCCGGAAGGTTTGGGCGGCTTTATCAAGTTTCTGCTGTCTGGCATCGTCAATTTTAATTTTATGTTCCTCTGCATATGCCAAAGCGGCGGCTTTTTCATTTTCCAGCAAATAATATACGATTTCGCTTTCATGTTTGGTTAACTCCAAGTTTTTCACACGCTGGCGCATCTCTACGCGTATTCTATTTCCCCTGGCAGATCCCTTATGTACAGGTGTAATATAGCGGTCTATCAGATCCTGCGCTTCGGCGCGATGTTCCTTGCCAAAAATATCGTAAAGATTGCGTTCCATCGTTTCAGTCTGATATTGTATGCCGCGTTTATCCTTTGCGTAGGCTGCAATAGTTTCCGCATCTTTATTTGCCTGTATCATAAGCGCTTCCATGCGTTCCGCATTATGCTTGCTGATAGGTTTATACATTTCACGTTCCGCCGCCTGCAGCCTCGCATATTCCAACGCAAGTGCAGGGTGATTGGCAAGATGGGCGTCCTCCTCATTCCCATTCAGCAAGATAGACTGCGCGATGTCCTTATCATGCTGTGTCATCTCCTGCGCCTGATTGCTTTTGAGGAATTGTTCTGTGCGCGCTTTTGCCTTGCGGTAATCGCTCCAAGCGCGCAGCATTTCAGCGTTTGGGCTGTCTTCGCGGATTAAGGTATGGTCTGCCGCGTCTATGGCGTCCTGTTCCGGCTGTTTGTAGCTGTCGCTTTCCAGCGCATCCATTTGATTTTGTGCCATTTCCCGGCTTGCGGCATCCGGTGCAGGCGGCTGGCGTATTGTTTCAAATTCATCAGCTTTCATATCCCGCATCAGAAATGTATTTGTCTGTTTGTTCTCAAATTTAATTCTATAAGTGCCGTCCTCATTGATATTTACGATTGTGCCCATGTTGCCCATTTTTGCAGACCGCACTTTTTCCCCAACGGCTGGCGCGGAAGGGGTTGGTTCTGGTGCTGCCTGCTGCTGTGGCGCAAGCTGTGTCATCTGCGCCATGCGCTCTTTACCTTGCTGCATCTGCGTGGCATTTTCCGCCGCTGTTTGTGCCTGTTGCGCTTGCACAGTGTCTATCTGTGTCTGCACGACATCAGGGAAAATATCGCAATATTCGCGCACAAGGCGTGGGTTGTCCGCCATTGTCACCGCGTTATCATCGCCACGGAGCACCAATGTTGCAGCTTTTTCATCGTTCTCTGTAAATTCGCTGCGTAAATCTTTTACACGGTCCTCCATCCATTTCTGTCTGTATTCCTCTTCCGTTATTTCTCGTACTGCCGGGCGGCTTTTTGGCGTTTCCGGCGCTTGTCCTGCTTGTTTCACCTGCAGTGTTTTTGCTGCCTCTTCGGGCGTAAACACACGTATAAATGTGTTATCATTCCGCACATCATAGAATTGTACAGAAATTTTTCCATCGCCCGTAAATTCCGTTACAATACCGGAGTAACCATCAAAAATCACACGGTCATGTAGTTTTAACCCACTTGTATAGTGTGCGTTTCTGCGTATTTGATGATTGTTGACCCGTTCCCACTCCTGTGTAAATTCCGCATCACGTGCCGTTTGCCGCTGCTGGGCTAATTCCGCTTTGTTGCGTGCAACAACACGTTCGGCTATTGTTTCCCGCAGCAAATCTTCAATTTCTGGATTTTGCTGAACGTCCTGCATCCGCCCAAGCGTTTGGGGATTTGCCGTCTGTGGCATTTGCGTTGTTGTCTGTGGGTTCACCTGCCGCCCCTGCGCATCAAATATAGGCGACAATACTGCGCCGTCCTGCCTGGTCTGCCGGAATCCTGGCGTTTCCGCTGTCTGTGCCTTGCCTTTTTCTGCATCCAGCGAATTGACATCTAAATCCTCCTGTGTTATACTAGCATTAGAAGGTGAAGCCACTTCGCTGGGGTTGCCCACCGAATCATTCGGTCTGGTCCCAGTCTTGAACGTCGTGGCTTCACCTTCTTCGTTCACCAGCAGAACCTCATGCAAATAATATTTAGGAAGCTCTCGTGAATTATCATATTTCTTCACAATCACGCCCATATCATAGGGCAATCCATCAATTGTAATCCGACCGCCGAAAACAACGGTATCAAATCGCCTGTCTTTCCAGTCGTGCTGCTGATCAATAATCTGCCCCTTTTGAATCACATCAGGAACCGCCGCAAACGCGGCGGCTTTTTCAGGTCCAATACCATGTGAAATGCTGTCCCGTGCACCGCTTCTGGTCAGTTTTACATCGCCAAAGCCCGGTCTTGTCACCTTTTCCCCAATAGATTTAAAGAAATTATGTACGCGGTCTATCAGCTTTGTGTCGCCGTTTCCAGAAAGCGCATTCCCCTTAATTTCCGCAATAACGCCATGCTCGGCAAGCAATTGCCTGTTATTCCGGATATGGTCATTGAGTGTTGGTATTTTTGGCGGCTGGTTATCCTGCGCATTCATATTCTGCGGCGTCGGTAATCGTTCAGCGCCTTGCCCCGCACGCTCAAACGCCCCGGAATCCTGCGTACTCACATTTTGCGGTGTCGGCAGCAGCACAGCGCTTTTCCACTCTGTTATTTGCCGTTCTGTTAATTTGATTCCCTTTAACGCCGCCGCTTTTTGTGGTGTAATCGTCCGGTCAAATGTTTTTTCGGTTTTTGGGTCGTAAAACCGTATTGTTACCATTCCATCATTCGCTAATTTTGTTACAAGTCCATTGTAACCATCCATTTTCACGTTTTCATGTAATCGCAAATTACTTACGTGCTTCACCCCTGCGGTTGTCTGTGAGTTTGCGTTCGCCTGCCGCCCCTGCGTTTGCGGCACTGGCAGCGGCTGTGGGCGCGGCGCGGAAGTATCCGCAAAAAGGCTGCCGATACGATTACCAGCCATACCGCCAACGCTGAAAACGCCGCCGCTAACCGCGCCGCCAGCAGCGGAAAGGGCAAGTTCCTGCAAGCTGAATTTCGCTTCCGGGTCTTTTGCGGCATAGTCCGCAATAGTATTTAAGATATAAGCGACACTTTCTTCTGTTGCTTCAATACCCGCCTGTTTTAAGATATTTTTTATTACGCCTTTGCCGCCGGTTCTCAACATTTTCATCAGCGAACCCAGCGGGATTTTTTCTGTTGCGGCTTCAATGCCGCCGCTGATCAGCCCGCGGGTTAATGCCTGCCCAGCGGAAATACCGCGCCGGTTAAGGGAATGTGTTTTTTCCGCTGCCGCGCCTGTACCCATTGCCGCAAGCGGAAGCGCAGGATTCACCAATGCAAGCGGTAATGTCGCGGCGTTTTCCGCAATACTATACGCGGTATCCGCAGCAAATTTTGCGCCGCCGCTCATGCCGCGGGTCATATTTTGCCTGTCCAATTCGCTTTCCCGCATCAAATCCTGCCCAATCCATTGCGGGTCAACTTCTTCGCCGGTTATCGTAGCACGGGCAGTTTCCAGCAAGGAGGGTACCGAACCCAGCCCTTTGATTATCATCGCTTCATAGCCTTGCCGTAACCGGTAATCCGGCATTTCCAAATCGTGTACAAGCTGCGCTGCCTTTTCTTTTCGCGATTCTTTTTCTTTTTCCCGTCTGCCGTGCTGCAATTCCCACACATTTGGCGCGCCTGGCACAACTTCCGGCATAAATGCGAGCGCCCCATTTTGCCCGGCACGCTGCTGCATCATGGTTTTTGTAGGGTTTATGATTGCGTCCGCCGCTTTAGGCAATCCGGTTTTCTCTGTTTCCGGCTTGCCTTTCGGGTCGCGCCAAAAACCGTCTTTACCGCGTACCAGACCAAGCAATGCCCCAGCTTCTTCATTTTGGCGCATCAACGCTGTTTTTTCTTCTTCAATTTGAGCCGCTGTTGCCTCATCCAGTTTGCCGCTATTTTTCAGCCCAGCCGCCCAGTTTTGCAGCAGCGCATAATCTTCCGACCGCTGTTTCATCTCCTCTTTGATTTTTGCGGCTTCTTTTGGGCTGATTTTTTTGGGTTTATCTTTTGCGCTTGCCATGGCGGCGGTGGTTTTTTCCACGCTTTGCACCGTCGTTTCCGCTTGTTCGGCATAGCTTGGCTTTTTCGCCGCCGCACGCGCTGCAATTGCTCCTTTTGCATTTACCGCTGCCCTGTCCCTGCGCCGCTGCTGGTCATCCTTTGATTTCTGCGCGGTAGGCATAGCGGCGACAGTTTTTTCTATGCTTTGCACCGCCGTTTTCGCCTGCTCGGCATAGCTTGGCTTTTTCGCCGCCGCACGCGCCGCGATTGCTCCTTTTGCATTTGCCGCCGCCCTGTCCCTGCGCCGCTGTTGGTCGTCTCTTGATTTCTGCGCGGTAGGCATAGCGGCGACAGTTTTTTCTATGCTTTGCACCGCCGTTTTCGCCTGCTCGGCATAGCTTGGCTTTTTCGCCGCCGCACGCGCCGCGATTGCTCCTTTTGCATTTGCCGCTGCCCTGTCTCTGCGCTGCTGCTGGTCGGCTCTCGACTTCTGTACGGCAGTTTTTGCGGCGGTGGTTACTTTTCCCACACTTTGCACCGCTGTTTTCGCCTGCTTGGCATAGCTTGGCTTTTTCGCTGCCGCACGCGCCGCGATTGCTCCTTTTGCATTTGCCGCCGCCCTATCTCTGCGCCGCTGCTGGTCGTCTTTTGACTTCTGTGCGGCAGTTTTTGCAGCGGTGGTTGCTTTTTCCACACTTTGCACCGCCGTTTTCGCCTGCTCGGCATAGCTTGGCTTTTTCGCCGCTGCACGTGCTGCGATTGCCCCTTTTGTGTTTGCCGCCGCCCTATCTCTGCGCCGCTGCTGGTCGTCTTTTGATTTCTGCGCAACTGGTACGGCGGTTGCCTTTTCCACACTTTGCACGGCCGCTTTCGCCCGTTCGGCATAACTTTGCTTTTTCGTGCTTTGTACTGTTGCTTTTATTTTTTCAGCATAGCTTTGCTTTTTCTTCGCCATCATTTCACCTCATTTTGTCAATACCCCCCTTTTTTGAGGGGGGTATTTTGTCACCCGGCTTAAAGCCCATTTTTCTTTTTTGCGTAAGCGGCCTGCATCTGCTTATAGAGCGTATCCGCATCTGTTCCGCGAATCTCGGCTTCTGTCAGTTGGTTCGCGAGCCGGGCAGCTTCCAAAGCGGCTTCCCGTTCCTGCATACCGTAATTTTGCATAAGGTTGTATTCAAACAATTTCATTGCGTTTTCGCGTTTCAGTGCAATATTGTTGTAAGCGCTTGCTTCCTGGTCAAGCGCGGACTGGTATCGGTCAAGCGCCGCTTGCTGCCCCTGCATGGTCTGCTGCCCATTCAGATACCCAGTAAGCCCAGCCTGCGCAAGCAGATTGTTAATATTATTCTGTTTTTGCTGCTCCATAAACTGCATTGCGGAAAGGGTGTTATCAAAATCCCTTTGACTTTGCCCCTGCATATTCTCAATACCCCATTGACCAAGGCTTGCACCCTGCCCAGCCGAAGACAAACCGAGGTTTGCCAGCGTCCCGGCGTATTGCTGCCCCATCTGGGCAAGGTTATTCGCGCTCTGCATTCCGCCATTATAGACAGTTTCATAATAGCTCTGCAATTGCTGTGCGGTTGCAAGGTCGCCATTCAGCTGCGCCTGTGTAATGGCAAGGTCAATCTGTGCAAGCTGGTTATCAACGTTCTGCTGGTTGCTGTTGACCGCGCCCGTATAAGCGTTGCCTGCGGCGATTTGCGCGCTTTCGGTTAGCCCGCTGCCGGAAAGCCCAAGCGCCGCCCTGGCTTCTGCTCCCGCGCCGTTAGGGTTAATGAGGCTGTAATAATTCTGCTGTGCCTGCCTGTTAGCGGCCGCGCCTGCCTGCTGCACCTGCGGTTTTGCGGCGTTAAGGGAAGCAACATTTGCCTTTACTTTCGCTTCTTGTTCAGCGCGCAGTGCGGCTTCGCGCTCCGCGAGCTGTTTTTGTGCGGCTTCCGCCTGCTGGCGGTATATATCCATTTGCTTTTGTGATTCGCTTTTATAGGCATCCAGCGCGGCTTGTGTCTGCTGTTTATACTCATTTTGCAGCTGCTGCCGCATTGCATCAAGCTGGCTCTGATAATCCGGCTGCTGCTGTACCTGCGGTTGCTCCACAATTTGTTGTCCTGTCCCGCTGTTTCTTTTTACGGCGCTTGCGGCGGCGCCGCTTGTAAGTGCGCCAGCCGTGCCGCCAAGCATAGCGCCAAGCGGACCAAACGCGCTGCCGATTGAAGCGCCGAGCTGCGCGCCGTTCATACCGGAACTTGAACCTGTGCGGTTGGATGAACTGCCAGAACTTGTGCGGTTGCCGCTGGAACTTGAACTTGTGCGGCTGGATGAGCTGCTAGAACTCGTGCGATTGCTGCTATTATTTTTTGTTTTATTTGCGGCTGCTGCGCCAGCAGTACCCGCCGCCATCCCCGCGAGCGCGGTAAGTAAACCCATTTTCCATACCTCCTAAAAAATTATTCATCATACAGCCCGGCGCGGTCATTGACGACAAAGATTTTCAGTGCGTCTTCGCTAAGGCCCAGCACACCGTTACCATCGCCTTTCAAGATACCCTTCTTCACAAGTTTAGAAATCGTGGGCTTTGCCCAATCTGGCATATCATCATAATACTTATACCGCATCTGTTCTTTTTCCTCCTTCATTTCATCCAATGTTTTCATTACATTTTTGACGCAAGGCAGCAGATTTTGCATAAAAGCGGCTTTGGTATTGCCGCCGAAAAACGCGGTGCCCGGACAGGTTTTGGCGCTTCTGCCCGGGTCATAATCACCAAGCGCCTTGCCATCTGCGGCAAACCAGCCATGATAAATAACAGCGGTTTTTGGGTTAAGGTGAAACCTCCGGCAAAGCGCGGCGGTAAGCATAATAATTGCATCCGCTTGTTCTGCGGTCATTTTATCGTGACCACTGTCAAAGTTACCGAAATTCTCAATACAAACCGCGCCGGTATTTGCGCCTTTAATACCAGCTGGGTCTTTTTCAAGATTCCTGCCGGTTACAATCATGCCATCTGGGAACACCGTGAAATGCTGTGCGATATCAGAAAAACCACGTCCCAAATGACTTTGCCGCATTGCCGCTTGTCTTGTAAAGTGGTTTTTGCCATCAAAATGCTTATATTCCGGCGACCAGGTATGGTGCAGCTGTACCAGCCGGATTTCGCGTCCTGGTTTATTTGCGTCAAGATAAGTTTCAATTTCATCAGGACGGAGCATTAAAAAGCCGTTATTTGCAATCATTTCACATCACCCTAAATCAATTCCATGCACCGCAGTTTGCAGCAAGAACCCCAACATCATCCAAACTTTATTTTTGATATGCTCCATGCAGATTTCCGCCCCCAATGCTTCATCATAATTCTCCGCGCTGACACAGGAAGAACTCTCCACAATCTCAAACCCATTTGCCAGCACAGCACGTACAACAGTTGTTTTTTCGCCCATAGTTTGCACCTGGGTTTCACGGATGAACGCATCCACCATCTGCTGGCTGATACTTGGTTTGTCTGTCTTTAAGCGGCTGTTTGGCGTAACCTGCATATAGGTTGCTTCAAATACATCCTTCGGTGACCAGCTTACATAACCATCCGGATAAATGATTTGATAACCATCATCACCAATTTTGTGATTACCCATGTCTTTTTGTGCCTTGCAAGGTTCTGCTTGTACAAGTTTTGTTCCAATGTAATAATTCATTTTATTTTCCCTCCTGATTTTTCCCCTGAAGCTGTGCCAGGGCTTTTTTCATTGGCTCTGGATAGGGCACACCCATCAGCCCGGCATTCTCCATAATGCTTATCGCTTCATTTGCTATGTATGCGAGTACAACAGCATCTTTGATAAAAGTCGTGCCCATAGTGGCGTCCAGCCTGGCGGCAACGAGCACAACAAGCAGTGTCACGCCTTTGCGCCAAAGTCCTTTCCAGCCTTCATGACTGTCCAAGCTGCCGCCTTTGGTCTTATCGGAGTTGTGGAACACACCAGCGACAATCAAGCCCATCACATAATCAATCATCATAAAGATCACGAGGGTAGACATTGCCTTATCCCAGCCGCCATAAATGGCGCTGGCCACAGCGCGAACACATCCTGCCGCCATCATGAGTGCAGCTTTTGCTTCGGTCATATGCTGCATTTTCTTCACATCCTTTCATGATTTCTTCAAAATATAAGGCAATCCGTCAAGCGCGACACAGCACATAGGGCGCACACCTTTTACATCGGTGCAATAATTGTCGCCTTTATAATATAGTTTCCGCGCTTCTTCGCCCGCAGTTGTCACATAGTAGACATAATAGCCGCTTATAAAGTGCCCGTCACTTGTAATGCCTCCGGTTTGCCCGAGACCAAGAAGCCACCACTCCGCAGCGACACCTTGATATTCTGCGATACGGTTTTTCGCAGTTTTGAAATAATCAAATTTTTCAATATATTCCAAATCAGGTGGAACAAAAATCCCCATCTGTGTTTCTGAAACGGCAGCTACAGAAGTCAAGACAACCGGTTTGAGTGGTATGCTTGGATATTGCCGTTTCATCACTCGAAGCATAGAATTGCAATATTTCATAAGTTCCGAATTACTTTCAGCAAACATTCGCTTATCATCATCGGAAAGCGAAGCGGAATAATTTTTAGTAAACAGCTGTGATTCTGCGATAATATTTTTTGTAATGAAATAAGCTTCTTCCGCTTCTTTATCGACATGGACAAGGATCCAATCATACCCGCAAAAATTCAAAACACCACCAACCGTAGGAAGCTTTACCCCCCCCCGATGGGAATAACAGGAATTTAATATCATAGTTTTTCGACCTCCATTTTCAAGAACCGGAAGCAACGCCATGCCGGTAAATCACAAATTGGCAAATATTTGACTGATTGCAATTTACAGTTGCACCCACATAAACAGTACAAGTAATATTCATAATCGTATTCCCTGTACCACTTACAACAGACAGTGTGCCGCCACTCACAGAAATAGAAACTTCCGCATCGAGATGATAGCCATCATTCGCAATAATCTTAATGCCATTTGCAATTTGTTCAACTTTTTTTATTTCAGCGCCGGTCACATTGACAAGCTGAATGACATACGTACCATCGCTAATGCAGAAAACCGCCGTGCTATCTTCATTTGGATAGTTTTTGCAAATATGAAATTCCGTTTTTCCGAGCGAAAGTGCTGGTGTAGCCTTCTTCATTTTCCACGTTACATTTTTCGCATCCCTGCCGCCATCCTGCCAACAATAGCCCCTTTTCGGTGTAAATGTCGCGGTAAACGTTCCAACGTTTACACTGCTGGTCACGCCGCCCATTGTCATTTTTGTGCTGTCATAATTGAGCCAAACGGGGCTTTGCGCATTGCCGTTATAAGTCAGCGTCCCGTTTTGCATTGGCAGCGGGATTTTTTCTATTTTCCCGCGATACCGCCGGTTTAGAATCATTATGCTCCTCCTCCCGCCGCCGGGTCACTAATATCCTGCACAGTAATATAAACCGTCATCGGGCTAGTCAAATTGCTGTCCACGGTATACGTAAACCCAGTAGGACTAATGGATTTCAGCCGGAAATTGCAATCATAGAACGCATCCCAGCTTGCAGCGGCAGGCGCAGCATCCACAATACAATCTGTTTCACTGGCTGTGCAGGCTGGGAATGTGCCAGCAACCGAACCTGTTACCCCTGTATTTATCGCAGGAATCGTGACCGTAAAAACCTTTGGAACAAACCCGTCAACATACCATTTAGGCACAGTCTCATTATCATTTTCCGGTGTGGCAACATTCATTATCGGGCAGCCGTTCGCATTCAAAATGCCTCCGTTCAAGGTCAAATTGCCATCGATTTCTATGCCATAGCCCAAATTTGACACAATAATGCGTTCATCTTCAATCTGAAGCAAAAGACTGCCTGATGTGCCGTAAAAACGCATTCCCGTATCATTGATTTCCACACATGGACCGTCGTTTTCATTACAGCGGCCCCGAATTATTGTCGTACCTGTTTGCATATTCACTTCGATACCCGGCAGCAAATTAACATCGGCGGCTTCGTCGCTTCCGCCAATTCGGATGAGTGGGCCTTTTACGTCCACTGTATTATCATCGCCGCGCACTTGTACGCCGGTAAAGTCCACACAAGTTGACTGATTCACATCATGTAAAACGCGGAATCCAATAAAACGAGGCCCTTCAAAATTTTCTTCATCATCACTGCCGATTTCATCCGGCAACAACAGTGTTTTAATTGTCCCGGTGGATTCATCCAGTATGGGCTGCGGTACTTGTCCGCCGGTATTTTCATCCGGCAATTCCGCTGTAATCCGTGTGATTGGAATAGTGGATTTCTGAACCGTTTCTATCGCGCTTGCCAGTTCCGTTTCGGTCACATAGTCCCCGCCAACAATTTGCTTTGCCCTGTCGGCTTCACTTTTTGCGCGGTCGGCTTCGCTGCCTGCATTTTGCGCCCATGCTGCGGCGGCCCGCACACTTGCGGCTGCATCCGCGGCGCTGCGGCTTGCAGCAGCGCTCTGTCCGCCTGCGGCCGCGGCGGCCCCTGCCGCCTGTTCCGCATAATATTTGCTGTTATCGGTATTCTCCCCAGCGCGTAACCCGGTTTCGCCGGTTGCCCAGCTTTTTGCAAGCCCTGCCTGCCCTTCCGCCGCACTCATGCTGACGGCTGCGGCAGCCTGGCTGGCAGCGGCGTCTGTTTTGTGCTGCGCCGCATTCGCGGCGCTGGCGGCGGCATTTGCAGCTGCAGTCTGCGCATCATTTTTAAGTGCTGCAAGCTGGTTATACAGCGTATTCTCCAGCATCGCCATTGTAATGCTGCCGGGTTTAATGTTCGCGGTCACCATACTGCCAACCACAGAAAATTTCACCGTATCACTGTCTGTAAACTCATTCGGCGTGAGGAAAGCGGCAAGACTTGTCCGCTGTTCTGTCCCATCTTCCAGGGTCAGCACAAAATCCTGTCCTTCTAACTTACATGACATCGGCACTTTTTCCAGTACCGTGTCAATCGTATGCACCGTGCCGCCCTGCTCGGTAATGGTAAAAACGCCAGTCTGCGCATTAAAGCCAATGCTTTTCACCATCGCGGCAACGGTTGTTTTGTCCGCTTTGGTATTTAATTTACTGTCCGCATTTGCTGTGGTTTCCCTTAAATCAATCAGCGCCTTGAGGGCTTCCAGCATCGCTTGTACTGTTGTACCGCTTACGCCATTTATCGCGCCCGCGCCAATGTTCCCCGCGCCGCCAGCGCCGGCTAAATCATCAATCAGCGCATTAAACGCAGGTTTTAGCTGGTTTGCATTGCTGTCAAAGGCGGCTTTGAGCGCTGCCGCTGTCATTTTCGGTTTATCGTCCAAGCTGGAAACGGGAAGTGTCCAGCTTGTGATTTTCCGTTCTGATAATGCCATTATTTCACCGCCTTTTCTTTTTCGCGTAGTCATTGAGGGCATAATGCAGCGCAACAATATAAACGCCCGCGCTTTCGTTCAGCGCTTTGCCCTTTAGTATCACCTGCATAAATTTGAATTTTTTAATTTTCTTTTTGAAAATAATTTGCTGTGTATCGGTGGTGCTAAAGCTGAACCGCCTAAAATCGATATCCCAGAAATTAAACCGGTCTGTTTCAATGGTTTCCACGAACTGCCCTTCCGGGTCTTTTTCCGTCCGCAAATACAAGCTGCATCCTGCTCTTGTCATACTTTTCAGCAGCACGCCATTGCCGCGCTTGAGCAATGTTTTATTGCGCGTCGGGCTGACAAACGAATCAAGTTTGCTGCGCCACTCCCAATTTATCGCTTTCCCATCATCGGCATAGGCTTCCATCAGCCGTTCGCCGTCCTCATCTACAAGGTCATCATTGAGACGGCACAGCCTGCCATCTTTTGTGCCAAAATACAAATTAACGCTTTCAACGCCAAACGCGCTGACGGGCATCCCTTCCCAGTAATACCACTCATAGCCGCCCTTGCTGCGTGCCTGGTTAGCATCCGCCACCCAAATATGGTCATCTATCGCCAGCAGATAATAGCCCTTCCACACAGCGCTGACAGCATCTTTCAAACCCGTTTCCTTCATCAGTTCGGTGTTAATCCGTTCGCTTCTGCACTGCATATTCCGTTCCACCTGATTGACGCCATAGGTCAGCACCGGTGCATAAACCCCCTGCGGGCTAAGAAAAAGCGGGTCATCCCGTAATACCTGCATAGAAAATCTTGCGCATCCGCCAACGCCGCTGACGCCCTCTTTCAGCGGAAAAACTGCTGTGCCAGTATTGGCGTCAATTTCCGCGGTATGGTGCCAGACGGTATTTTCCTGCCGGTTATCCTCTTTAATAACGAGCAATTCCCCCTGATATTTGAGGTAATTGGTAATTGCAAAACTGCTGGTACCCACATTAATAAACTGCTGGTCTGGGAAATACGTCGGGTCATTTAACCCACTGTACCATTCCGTTGCAGGTTCATCCGCATTGCCACTGAGGAACACCCTAGAACCCGTATTCACGCCAAAAGTCGTAAAAATGGTACATTTATTGATTTTATCCATCGCTCCATTCACGGTTTTAGCGAACTGAATCACAAGGTTTGCCACACCGGCGGCAGCAGGCGCGGCGGGTGCGGCTGCAAATGTCACTTTACCGCTTGCCGCATCAAAGCTAATCCCGCTGGTAATCTCATTATCATTCAGCCACGCTTTCACAGTACTTCCGGAATCAATTGATTTGGTATCAACAATAAATTCTTTTGCCGTTCCATTGGCAACAAACGTATTTTTTCTTAGCGGCGTCAACAGATTCACTTTTTCATGTGCCGTACCGCCGCCAGTCGGCGCGCAGGCAATTGACGTTGTGGGCACATAGGCAATGTCCTGCACTTTTTTGGCGTTTATGCCGTCATACCGGATAAATTCTTTGCCTGTTAAAATCCAAAGGTCGCCGCCGAAATAAAGCCCATTGCTTTTCTGGTCGTTTAAGCCGGAAAGCAGGGTAATTTCGTCATATGTCCCTTGTATATTTTGCACCAGCCGTACAAGCCGCGTTCCAACATGGACAATCATTTGCCTCGTGCCATCCAGCGTAAACGGATAAATACTATTGACGCATCTACTGTCTCGGCCTGCGGGCCTCCCAGTATTTCCGTCACCAGTTTCACTGGTTCCTCCTTCGCCGCCGCTGAATGTATGGATGGTGCGCCATCCCACGCGGACTTCCGGATAACCGCCACTGTCTGAAATCATGTTAATCATTTTAGGGCTTCTGCTGTCATCAATCTGGGTTTGGTCAGTGGATAAATCCAGCCCGCGGAATTGCTGATAGACTTTATATCCTTCCTGCTGTGTGGCGAAACTGGGCACATTCATTGGCTTCATTTTCCGTTCACCCCTTTTCAAATATAAAAAAATCCCACCTTGCAAAAGGCGGGATTTATGTTATAATAACCATAGATAAGGCGCTGCCGCAGGCTGTCAGCCGCCTACCATCAACCTAAAAAGATAAGTTGACCGCTTTGGCTGGTACCCAAGGCGGTCAACGTGCATTTATGAAGAATATGTAAAGCAAAAACGCAATACATACGAAAATCCGAAAGATTTTCATTTTCATCATGCACCACCTCCTTTCCCATCAAAAATGAGAAAAGAAGCGGCTGACCACCATCGCAGCAGCGCCGTCTTTTACATCAGATGTAAAAGACGGTTTTATTATACCATTTTGCGCCGCCTTATGTCAATTTTCGATTACTGTCTCGGTCTGCGGACCTCCCCGCAACGCTTCGCCTGCGGCTCGCACCCAGTCCCTGTCGGCTCCCGCCGTCGCTTTGCTCCATCGGTATTTCCGTCACCAGTTTCACTGGTTCCTCCTTTACTGTCTCGGTCTGCGGACCTCCCAGTATTTCCGTCACCAGTTTCACTGGTTCCTCCTTAATTTATTCAAGGAATAAAAAAGCGTCCTGTTTTGACCTTGACCAAAACGGAACGCATATGTTATAATGTGTCTACAAAGGAACGCTGTCGGCTGGCGGCTGACCCTCAGTTACTCTAGAAATAACCGTTTACTTTGTCAGGGTAGGACGGTTATTTCGCATTTATAGCAAATATGTACAGCAAAAACGCAATACATACAAAAAATCGAAAGATTTTTATTGCCATTTGCGCCACCCCCTTTCATTTCAGGGAGTGGTCAACCGCCTGCCGCCAGACAGCGCCGCCCTCCCACCGTGGGAGGAGCGCTTTCATTATAACATATAGCCCAATGTTTCGTCAATTTTTGATAATTTTTGATATATTGCCGCAGTGTCTGCATTTTACCGCCAGACACCGCGGCATTTTTTTCATTTATTCGCTGTTTACATCAATAAAAACCGCCGGGGTTAAATCGTTAAGCGCAGTAATGTACTTGTTATACTCCATCACAGCTTCCGCTTGCTTACTGCCATCCTCCTGCAAAAGCCCAGCTTTTATGCCAAGCGGCAGCGCCGCACGGCATAATTTCTCATGAAACGGCAGCATTTCATTGCTGTCCGCGCTTTGGTATAACGGGATATCTTCCACGCGTAAAAGCGTTTCGCCATCCAGCCGCCGGAACTGGTTTTCATAATCCACAGCTTCTGCCAAAATCTGATTCAGGATATGGGGGAATCCTGTTTTCAAATCCTCATCATCATCCGGCGTTTCAAAAATGAGCGCGCAACTCATTTCATAAAGCTGCCGGATTGTCATGAACCTGTACCCAGAGAAGCCACACTGACGGTCAGCACTTCGCTAGTAAATTTCGCGTCAGTTTTATCAAACCCAACCGCTTTAATGGTTTTTGCATCCCCCGGATGAAACGCGCTGCCATATGTTTCGGCGTGCATTGAAAAACGCGGATCACTGCCATCCAGGGTATATTTAATTTCCCCTGCGCCGCTGCAAGTCAAGGTAACAGCAGTTTTTGTGCCGCCAGCGGCTACATCCGGCAGTTTTTCGCTTGCCTTCACAATGCCGACAACACCGGCGGCTTTTTCACCGAGCACAAACGCATCATAATAATGCCGTGCTTCCACGAGCGCGCCGGAAAGCCCTGGCGGGTCACGATGGATTTTCGTTTCGCTGATTTTATAAGGCATGGCCACAGCGGGCGCATAAACACCGAGTGCATAGCAGTTTTCAGGCAAATATCCCGCGGGCACTTTAATGACAGTAAAGCCAAACAATTCCCCAACCTGCCCTTTGCTGACGGATTTTACACCAAGCTGTTCTAATTTGATGAACTCATCACTGGTTGCAATGAGTTTAAAAACGGAAGTAGGGACGTAAACATACCTTTGACTATCTGGCACAAGGGCATTATCAAAGGCTTCCTGCAAATCTGCAAAAAGGTCAATGACGTCTTTTTTTTCTGGCGCTGTACTTACAGTCAGCGTTTTGCCGAATTTCAAAAACCGCTTAAAGGCATAGCGGTCAGCGTTTGGTGTAGACACCTGCCGAAGTTGTGCTTTCAGCCATTTGCCCGCTTTATTTTCAATCACCTGGTCGCTTTCATCGCCCTTATCGACAATGCCATTAAACGCCTTATCCTGCGTCATGGTATATTCCATCACGGTATCCTGGATATCAGCAGGTTCGCCGTAGCGGTTAGAGCCGCTGCGGGTGTAATCAACCTCGGGGCGTGGCTCAAGCATATAAACGCGTACTGTTTTCACCCCTGTAAAATCAATATTGCCATTGGTATGCCCTTTGACAAAAGATTCTTTGCTAAACAGTTCAGCAATTTGCTTGCTGTACTTTTGGCTCAAATTGATAGCCAATTCAATCATTCCTTTCCATATTCAATATTCTGCCTCCCCCGAAAGGGGAGGTGGCGCGAAGCGCCGGAGGGGTTTCAAGGCGTCCACGTGCGCTGTCGCGCACATGGTGTCCCCCCGCCGTCGCTGTCGCTCCGGCGGCAACGTGCGCTTCGCGCACATTGTGCCCCTGTCGGCTCCCGCCGTCGCTATCGCTCCGGCGGCGCCCTCAGCCATGCAATATTGAAATTAATCTGCACTGAACAGCCCCTCCAAAAAAGCGTCATGCGAATCGCCGCCGCCCTGCTGGCTCCCAGCGGATTGCTGGCGGTTCTGTTTATTTTTGCGTTCAATTTCAAGCTGCTGCCGGAGTTGTTCGGCTTCCGCCTGTGCCTGCTGTGCCTGCCAGCGTTCCCAAGCTGCGGCAAGGGTCATACCGGGAGCGTTCATAATCTCCCAAACCTCCTGCGGCACATCAGCGCTTGACCGGATTTCCGGGTGCTGCTGCATAAACGCAGCAACACCCTGTTGTATTTCACCAGCGCGCATCTGCGCCATTTGCTGGGATACCTGCGCTTGCATCGCTGTCTGCTGTTCCTGCTGCTGCCTAGTTTCAGCTTCGCGGCGCTGTGCAATCACATTTTTCGCGATATCTTCAAGAGCTTCATCCGGCGTATCTTCGGGATACTGCCCGCGCAAACGGTTTACTTCCATTCGGATTTCCTGTTTTTCGGCTCCCTTCTCCAGAAAATCTACATATTCATCAAGGCTTACCCGAGCACTTTTCGCATACCGTTCCAGAATCCCAATTTCGCGGTTATTTTTGCTGTCATACGCAAGCCCTTTTTGGATGACCCCAGTCACATCCTGCCCAAGCGCTTGGGAAAATGCTATCACAGCATCCGCAGGCACATTGACAGCGC
Organism: uncultured Butyricicoccus sp.; assembly: GCA_910584935.1. Taxonomy (GTDB): domain Bacteria; phylum Bacillota; class Clostridia; order Oscillospirales; family Butyricicoccaceae; genus Butyricicoccus_B. Next base: position 20,533 of record CAJUDU010000031.1, read on the forward strand.
CCGCGCCGAAATTCAGCGTCACATACCCGCGTGCTGCCTGTTCCTCTTCCCCGCTTTCGTCCTCTGGTTTTTCGTTTTCCGCTTCCGCGCCTTCTTCTGGTTCTGCTTCGGTTTCACCGTCTAATTCCGCTTCTTCCTCGGCTGGTTCTTCTGGCGCCTGAATCTGCATCGCTTCATCATCATCCATCAGTCCATCCAAAAAGGCATCGTTTTCCAGTTCCGCAGCCGTTTCCTGCTGCATCATTTCATCATTTTCATTCATTATTTATCACCTCAAAATAAGTATTTTTTATTCAGCCTCCCCTGAAAGGGGGAGGGGGACCGCCTTTGGCGGTGGAGGGGTTCCGGCGCTGAAACAGACGGCGGAGGGAGAAAGAAGAGAAAGCCCTCCGACGCCCGCCACGAAATGAAAAAAAGAAAGGAGGTCACACGCGGCGGTACAGGCGCTTGCAACCCTGTCCGCCCGTTTCAGCGCCGGAAAAGTGCCATTAAACTGGCATTTACTGTCTCGGTCTGCGGGCCTCCCAGTATTTCCGTCACCAGTTTCACTGGTTCCTCCTTTGCTGTGGTGCTTGTTGCGGCATTGGCTGCATCTGCATTTGCTGCGCCGCCTGCTGCATGGCCTGCTGTTTTTGCTCCGCAACAGCCCGTAAAATCTCACTTTTATTCGGCATCTGCACTGCCGGGATAGATTCAATAAACAATTCTGGATCCGTAACAATTTGTTTGGCGTACAGGTTGTCCAGTGTTGTTGTCTGCATGAGTTCTGACCAGTAACTTGCCGCGCCAATATCGACATTGATATCCAGCTGACCGATTTGCAGCTGTCCAAAATCCATCCCCGAAATCACTTTTTGTCTTACCGCCGCGCCGGTTATCGGGTCTGTCTGTTCCTGTTCGGTAACAACATATCTCAGTCCATAAAATGCACACATCATATCCACCATAATGCGGATACAATCTTCATTAAACTGCTCAAATTTACGTTTTTGCAGTTCCAGCGGCGCGGAAGTTGCCTTTTGCGCGGCAATAATGGCGCTTGTATTATCGGGTTTCACATTGCCAAGGCTGGCATCACTCGCGCCCATGCAATCCTGCATCATTTCGCGCATCATCTGCACAATTTCCACAATTCCGGCAGGCAGCGTAATGCCGCCAAACACATTTGCATAAACCTGATTGACTTCGCCGGAAACAGCAATGGGCTTACCCGGCGTGCTGTCCCAGCCATTTGGAAACTTCTTGACATCATAAACGAATTTCGGAAAAGCAAGGTTGCGGTTAAACGTATGGATATAGGTCATCATCTGATTGATTGCAATCTGTGTTGGGATTACCTCAGTCATAGGGCTGATACCGTGCATACAATTTTTCCGGTCAATCCAACTCCAATAAGCCAGCGGATAGAGTGACATTTCCGTTTCGGTATCGGGTTTTGTGATAACCTCGCCGCAAATGGTCATAAAATGCACATTTTCCTTGCCGTTTTCATCTTTTACCTTCCAAAACCGCGTCAGTTCCGTTACAAGATTGCCGCTTTGGTCTTTATCCTCACCCATGTAGTCATATTCGCATTCCGGCTGTATGTCTTCCCAATTTGGCACACCGTTTCGCTGTGCTTCCTGTTTCACGACATCCAGCGGACGCCGTCTTACAAGGATAATATAAGGTTGCCCCTGCACTTCGCGGCTGTATGGATTACCAAAAATAATATTGGTATTCATCAGCACTTCGGCGCGGATATCGCCTTTCATTTCCTGCCCAGTTTCAAGGTCAGCATCAAACCAAAAATACATAGCACTATCGCCAAACACAGCACAATCGTGTAAACTTTCACGATTTAACGACTTAATCTTTTGCCGCTCAATAAGTGCCCGCAAACTTTCTTCAATAATTTCCCCTTGTGCGTCATGTTCTTCCGTGGACAAATACGGTGTAATCTGAAATCCGATATCATCACTCACCACAAGAGCTTGTGCAGTACCGATAATGCGTCGAATAAAATTAAAGGTCATGGGTTTTACAGTAGAGGTTTTCAATCCTTCCCAGTGCTTACCTATGTAAAAATTCTCATTCTGCTTGCAAATCTCGTAAAGGTCAAGGTTTGCTTTAAACTGTTTGCCGCTGGTATATTCTTTTTGAATGCGTCGGACAATATCTTCTTTCGCAAAATTCCGTTTCTGCTGTTCCTGCTCTGGCATCCGTTCCGGCCGCCCCGGCTGTTTCTGCAAATTTTGCATCACCGTGTCCCCCTATAACTAAAAATCTCCATCATATCGGCAAGCACAGCAGCATTTTTGACATTTTCGTCATGTAACCGCTTATTTTCTTCTTGCTGCGCCTGCAATCGTTCCACTTCCATTTGCAACCGTTCATTTTCCGCCTGCAAAATGGAAACTTCCTCTTTTAATTTTTCGCTTTCGGCACGCATGGAAACAATCATATCGCTTTGCTGGTCACACATCAGCATCTGGTTATCCCTCTCATCGCTCATACGTTCATAAGCGTGCTGGGTCTGCACGAGTTTTTTGCCCATCGCCTGATATTGTTTTTCCATTTCATCCTGCGCTTTCTTTGCCGTTTTCAGCGCATTTTCAGCGGAATGCAGCTTTAGTGCCAGCGTATCCCGTTCACTGCCCATTTCTCCAAATCTGCGATTTAGTTTCATGTGCAAATCATAGATATCTTTTGCCCTCCACCATCCAGCAACCGCAAGAATTGCCAGCACACAGGCAGCCGCAGTTAAAAAATTCACCATTGTAAACTCTCCTTCCGTAACTCAAAAACTCAAAAACGCATCTATTTCCTCATCATATGTCATCATATCGGGATCTTTTTCACTCGGTGCATTTGCCGCGAGCGGCTGGGCGCTGACAAAATACCTTACAGCATCGGGCGCATGGGTTGCTTCATGGGGTTCTTTTGCAACATCATCAGGATTTTTCTCATCATGCAGCAGCAGCGGTATGGTTCTAATGAGATTTTCACAATTTTCAAACACCATAATTCTTGGAAGCGTGCCATCCTCGGGTACTCTTAACCAATCCTGCATATCCATCCAGCCCTGCACACGGTTATTACTTGCCTTCCAGAGCGGCACGCCCCTGGAATAAAAAATTTCCTCGGCGCTTCTGCCGGTTTCCTGTCTTTTATTCCACATATCGGGCGGGGCAAATGTTGCGACAATATTTTCATCTGCCGGTGTTGCATCGATAATTTTCTGTGCCGCCTGGGCAATGGTCAGCCCCTCTCCGGGATTGCCGTAAGCGTCCAATTTATCATGCCCTTCATAAATCTCACGATAAAACCACGCCCTACCTTCTTCATCCACGGCGGCAAAATAGCAGGCGAACATATCAAACCCATAATCGAAAACACGATACCTTTTCCAATGCGCAGGGATTTTGAACGGCTTACAAACATGGGTTTTCTGCTGGAATTCGGGGAAGAATTGCCCTTCAAACACATCCCAATTACCATAAAGCATTGCCTGTTTGCGCTGTTCGGGCAAGTTTTCCAGCGCCCGGATATAATCGGGGCTATTTTTGACCAGCCAAGGGTTATCATAAACACTTGCCTGAATAAACAAATAATCGTTCGGATTTTCCTTTGGGCGGAAGTCACGGTCAATAAAAAGCCGTTTAAACCACGCATGACCAACGCCGCCGGGGTTGCAAGTAAAATACATGCGCGGCGGGAAATACTCATTCATAATACCGCTTGACCGATTGCTTTCGGTCATGGTGACAAAAACATTTTCGGGGAACTGCGTACATTCCTCGAGGAAAATCACATCATACGCCTGCCCTTGGTACTGCAAAAGGTCGCTGTCATTGCGGCAGTATCCGAATTTCAAACGGCTTCCATTCGGGAAAATAAACGCCTTATCCATACCGGAATATTTCGCGACGCCATTTAATATTTTGCTTGCAGGAATCAGATGGTTTTCTTTAATTTCGGGATAAGTACGGCGCATAAATAAAATCTGAATGCCCGCATACCGCAGACAAAGCAGTATTGCTTTACTGCGCGCCACATCACTTTTGCCGCCGCCCCTCGCGCCGCCATATGCTGTATAGCGATATTTACTCCGATAAAATTCAAGTTGTTTAGGATACGGCTTATTGAGTTTCACATTCATCATGGCGGCGCCTCGTTTCTGCCTGCCTGCCCGCGGTAAATGCGTTCCTGCCCAAACCGCGTACTTTTCCGGAAACGTGCCGCTTTGCGGCAAGGTTTCCGCCAAAAGCCCCACTGGGGCTTTTGCCCATATGCTGTATAGCGATATTTACTCCGATAAAATTCAAGTTGTTTGGGATATGGCTTATTGAGTTTCACATTCATCATTCCGCAATATCCCCCAACCCAGCATCATCAAAGCTAATTTGTATCATATTGTCCTGATTATCACCGCTGTTTAATTTTCCTTCCAGCCGGTCATACATATCCAAACTTTCACGCGCAACTTTGATAAGGTCAGTCATGCTAGCGCCCGTATATGCCCTAACGATTTTTACAATATCATCACGTGTATCATCATCCAGCCCACCATCCGTTAAAATTTTGAGGATCACGCGGTCAATCTGTTCTTTTTCCAGCTTCACAGATTTACTTTGCTTTTCCAGCCCATCCAGCGACCGCCCGACGATAGAATATGTTTTATCCATCATGGCGCGGATTTTGCCGCGCCTAACGGCAACATAATCCGGATCATTATCCCGTGCAGTTTTGACCCAATCATAAACCGTAGCGCGGGGAATCCCCAGCGCGGCGGCGACTTTTGCAGGGTTCGTTTTAGGTTGAAGCGCCATAGCGAGTGCCCGTTCACGGATTTCATCATCATATTTACTGCCCTGCATTTTGGGGATTCCTCCTTCTGTAAAGTTTCATCTTGAGAAACAGTATAAACGGACAAAACGGGTCAAAACGGACAACTTTGCATTTTTGCAAAAAAATTTCCGCGCTTCTCAGTAAATTGTGGTATAATCATAAATACTAGGAGGTAGATATAATGAATCTTGCGCCTCAACCAAACGCTGAAACTCTGGCAGCCATACAAGAAACACGTGAAATCGCCGCCGGACGCATTCCGGCTATACGTTATTCATCTGTCGAAGAAGCCTTTGCTGTGCTCGATGCGGAAATGGCACAGAAAGAAAGGGGATTATCATTTTGAGTGATGTTGAGTTCAAATGCCTTATTTGATTTATCTCATCCGCATTAAAAAATGCTTTGAATGAACCCGACCCAGAAAAGAAGAAAGCCAAAATGGATGAAATCTTAAATAATTTGCAACAAACGCTGGAAGGTTAGCGTAAAATCGGGTAGGAGGCAGGCGATTAGTTCACCTGCCGACCTCCCACACCACCGT
>CAJUDU010000032.1 GCA_910584935.1 uncultured Butyricicoccus sp.
CATATGATGGTTCTTGGCGCAGACCCAATTGCCGCTGCACGTGCGCTGAAAGGCTGTATTTACCATGTCCATGGCAAAGATGCCCGCATTGAACGGATGCTTTCTGATGTTGATGGCATCTTAGAACCGCGCCCTGTGACCGAGAGCGCAGAACGGGTATGGAACTATGTGGCTGTCGGCTGTGGGCAAGACCTCAAATGGTGGAAGGAATTTTTCTCTGTGGTACATATGATGGGCTATAATGGTGATATTTCCCTTGAAATGGAGGATATGACCATGACGGTGGAAGCAGGCGTCAGCACATCTATTGATGCGCTGCAGCAGACCATCAGCAAGTAAAAAAATAAACAAAGACCCCGGTTTTATTTCACAGAACCGGGGTATCTTATGGGTAAAAATAAGGAGGCTGTCCTATGGTTTGGACTTTAGTAAGTTTTATCGCGTTTACCGTGCTGGTTGCGGTCATCTCATACTTCAAAACAAAGGGCGATGACCAGGAAACAACAGAGGGGTATTTCCTTGCCGGGCGCGGTTTGCCGGGGCTGGTCATTGCAGGTTCACTGCTGCTGACCAACTTATCCGCCGAACAGCTTGTCGGCTCAAATGGGCAGACATTCGCGGTCGGTATGAGTGCGATGGCATTTGAGATTGTTGCAGCGCCATGCTGCATTATGCTTGCGCTATGGGCTGCGCCAAAGTACTTAAGAAGTGGTATTACGACTATTCCGCAGTTAATTGGTCTGCGGTATGACCGTACCACCAAGTTATGGTTTAGTATTTTGTACATTGTGTTGGCACTATGCGTACAAATGCCAGTTTGCCTGTACTCTGGCTCGCTGGTTTTTGAAAACATTTTCGGGTTCTCCAAATTGCTTGGCGTTACAAAATTCCAATCTATTGTTATCCTCTGTATTGCAATCAGTGTAGTTGGTTCCATTTACGCGATTTTCGGCGGTTTGAAAGCGGTTGCGGTGTCCGATACAGTCAATGGCGTGGGGCTGCTCATCGGTGGGCTTGCGGTTCCATTCTTTGCGCTGCACGCACTGGGTTCAGCGGCCAATGGCGGCGGCATTATGGATGGCGTGCATTATCTGACTGAAAACCATTCTGACCTGCTCAATTCAGTTGTTCCAGTCGCATCTTCCGCACCAGCGGTGCCATGGCCAACAGTATTTACCGGGCTTTTGTTCCTTGGCTTCCAGTCATGGTGTACCAACCAGGCTTATGTACAGCGTGTTCTGGCGGCAAAAGATTTGAAAGAAGCACAAAAAGGCGCATTAATGTGCGCAACCTTAAAAATTATCGGTTTCATGTATTTGTCCCTGCCAGGTGTTATCGCATTTGCGCTGTTCAAGCTCAACGGTACAAGCGTTGCTTCAATGGATGACGCATATCCGACAATGATTACGCAGGTTGTCCCAACCATGCTGATGGGGCTGCTCGCGGCAGTTATGTTTGGCGCAATCCTTTCGACATTCAATTCTTTCCTCAACTCGATTAACACCATGTATATTATGGATATCTATAAGGACTTTATTAAGCCAGGTGCTTCCGATAAAGAAATGATTTCACATGGTAAAAAGATTGGCATCCTGTTTGCTGTACTGACAACAGCAGTTGGTCCATTGGTATTCTTTTTCCCAGGCGGCTTGCGTACCTTCCTTGATTCCCTTGTTATGTTGGTTGCATTGCCGGTACTGTCCGCAGTATTCGGCGGGTTCTTCTTTAAATATCTGCCAAAGTATGCGGCAAAATTCATTATGATTTTCCACATTATCTTTTATGGCGGGTTCCTGCTGATTTCTCCAAGCTATTCGCTGTTTGGCGCAAACGAGGGCACAATCCATTATCTGTATGCTGTATTAATCCTTTGGCCGATCGAATTGCTGATTATGTACTTAATGAGCCGTCACAATAAGGCGAAAAATGGTGCGGCAGCATGGGTGCAGGAGGATACCGCATCGGTTGATATGACACCATGGAAATACCGCAAAGTGGCTTCTATTGCAATTCTGCTGTTTGTTGCTGTTGTTTACATTACATTCTCCCCACTTGGCATTGGCACATGGGGTTATACACAGCTATTTTAATCAAAATAGAAAAAAGGCTGCTGGCATGATTGCGTCAGCAGCCTTTGGCTTGTCTATGTTTTTAGATGGAGCGTTTGCGTAAAATGCGGCGATACACAGGCGAATCCAGTTCTGGTTGCGTCACCGCTTCAAGTAATCCGTCCCGGATAAACTGTTCCATTCGCAGGGCAATCCAGCAATCACTGATCCCGAGCTGATATTTGCCAAGGACGCTGCCAACAACAACAGCTTGCTGAAATTCGACTGCTTGCACGTCAATTTCACGGTGGATGAAGCTGTCATATAAAGTTTCGGGCGCGCTGACAAGCTGCCCATTTAAAACCGCTCGCAAGGGGGCATTTTCCTGTTGAAGTTGGTGCCAGCGCTGTGCCATAGCACGGATTTGATTGATTGGCAATGGTTTGCCCATTTGCGCCATATGTCCGAATAAATAAGGTTCAACCTCGCCCCAATTTGTATATTGAACCACAATACCGTCAGGGCGTTCCAGAAATGACGGCAGGCTAACTTGTGTAACCGGCAAATGTTCCAAACCATTGGCGCATAACTGCGCCATCAGCCAATATGTCCCGCACATTTCATCTGGATTATTGCTGCTCCATACGCGGATTGTTTCGCCATTTCCGGCGCGTTGCAACAGGATAGATAAATTTTTTTGCGCAGTTTTGGCAAAGGCTGGCGGAGCATCAGCCCCTCTGGGATAGCACGCATAAACCATATGCAGGGCGGCTTCCCGTTTTGCACCAATGCCAGGTTCATCCACCGCGCCAATGCTTAGCAGTAAAGGCAGGCTGATGAGATCAGACCGTCTGCTTTGCAGCGGGATGGCATTTGCCCAGTTTTGAGTTTCATGGCATTCGGCATCTTGCTGTTCTTCTTGTGTTAATGTACTGCCAATCACTGTTTCTATATGGTGCATGGCAAATTCCATACTCCCAGCCGCACTGTCACTAAATATAACTTCCAGCATGAGAAAACCTCCCCTTTGACACCATCAAATTGCTGCGAAAGCAGTAAAACGATTATAACATACAAAATAAGCCGAAAACAGGCTTGACATTTGACAATATCCGAGTAAAATAAAATTATCTCTAACAGAGTAGGGATCTATGCGTCAAGTGCTGGCGGGACGGGGAGTTGTTCGCCAGACGAAAGGGAGATTTTTCTTTCCCTGCGGTGTGGATTCCGCATCCCGCTGTTACATATGGACAGGGACACCTCGAAATGTGTAGCAACAACATTTTTCGGAGGTGTTTTTTTCGTATGTCAAAAATCATAAGCTTATTCCGCCGTTCCGCAGGGGAACTCCGTACAACCCGCTGCCTGACGGTATCCGCACTGTTCATTGCGCTCAACATTGCGCTGGATCTCACCGGGTTAACCTTACGGCTGTCCAGCGAACTGCGCATTGGGTTTGGCTATTTATGTAATGCATCCATTGGGATGCTGTTTGGACCTGTGCCTGGTATGTTGGCTGGCATCTGCACCGATGTGCTTGGCTATTTCGCCGGTAATTTGTCCATGGGTGCATATTTCCCGGGTTATACTTTAACTGCTATAACAGGCGGGTTGATATGGGGACTGTGGCTTTACCGTCCGGATGGTGGGTTATTGCGTGACAGCCGGATGAAACGCATCCTGCGGCTTGTGGGCGCAAAAGCGAGCATCAACTTGTTCTGTAATATTTTCCTTAATACAGTATGGCTGACTGTGGTTTATGGGAAATCCCTTTCGATCCTGCTGCCTGTGCGTGTGATGAAAAACCTTGTGCTGCTGCCGCTGGAATGTGTACTGCTGTATTTTACGGTGCAATTGGTATTAACCTGCCGACGTGCCTTTACTTTCTAGAAACAATAACCAAAGAAACCATGCTTCAGCGCGTGGAAAAGTCAATTTATGCGAATCTGTATATTTTGTTGGGCAAATACTTTACAATTTGTAATATCTCCGCTATAATATAAATACTTTTATGACGGAGTATGACGAATATGGCGAGCGATTTTTCACGTACCCTGGCGTTATTACGCAAAGAAAAGAAAATAAGCCAGCGAACCGCTGCCGGAGATTTGGAAGTGTCCCAGGCGTTGCTTAGCCACTATGAAAATGGGCTGCGTGAACCTGGGCTTGGCTTTGTTGTGCGTGCGGCGGAGTATTATGGGGTTTCCTGTGATTACCTGCTGGGGCGCAGCATGGTGCGCGATATCGCAGCCGCATTCCCCGAGCGGCTGCATGACGCATCAGCGGTGCCAGGCAGCGAGGAAACCACATTTATGTTGCAGCGCAAACAAATCACCAGTTGTGTGACACTGCTTTTTGAAGTGGCGCAGCAAAGCGGTTCCATGCAGTTATCAGATGAGATCACCGCATATTTTTCGTTGGTGGTCTATAAAGTTTTCCGGTATTTATACATGGCAGACCCGGAAAGCGTGGAAGCTGCGTTCCGTACCCCGACCAGCCAGTTTGATGGGCTTTGTAATGCACAAATGGCGTTGCATGAACTGCGCATCCGCGCCGCTGCCCATGGCAATGGCGGGTTAGGGCTGAAACCGGAAAATATTCATTTACCGACATTGGCGCCAGCGGATTTGGCGCGCAATTATCCAGGGCTTTCCCAGCCGCTTTTATCCGTGCTGCAAATGGTTGCCGATATGATTGAACCATACCAAAGCATTAAGCGCGGCGAAAAACGGGTGAGATAGCGTTTTACCCACCATTTTTTATGCACAATAACAAGAAAAAAGCCCCGGTAAAGGGGCTTTTGTGCTGCCCAGAGAAAAAAGGTTTCCTTCCTGGCAGAAATCATGTATAATAGGTTATGCCATACGTAAAAAAGAATAGGAGGATGAATCCGATATGAAATATAAAGACCAAGTTTTGGCGCTGCTTGATCAGGATGCGCGTTTGACAGCATCTGAAATTGCCCGTATGCTGGATGCCCCAGAAGCGGAAATCGCAGTGGAGATCAGCGAACTGGAACGCAAAGGCGTTATTTTAGGGTATAAAACCATGATTGATTGGGATAAAACCGAAGAAGAACGGGTAACAGCACAAATTGAAGTGCGCATTACCCCACAAAAAGGTATGGGCTTTGATGAAGTGGCACGCCAGATTTGTTCCCATCCACAGGTGCAGGCAGCTTATTTGATGTCTGGTGGGTTTGACCTTACCATTATCATTGTAGGTAAAACACTTCGTGAAATTTCCCAGTTTGTTTCGGAAAACCTTGCGCCGATGGAAAGTGTCATTTCCACCGCAACCCATTTCATTTTGAAAAAATATAAAGATCAGGGGGTGGAACATGACCTGGCTGCCAAAGATGGCAGGGAGGTTATGATGTCATGGTAGATTATTCCCAGCTTTTATCCGAGCGGGTCAAAATCGTGAAGCCTTCCGGCATCCGGAAATTTTTTGACATTGTTGCAACCATGGAAGGCGCGATTTCACTTGGCGTTGGTGAACCCGATTTTGAAACCCCTTGGCAGATTCGCCGCGCAGGCATTACTTCCCTTGAAAAGGGCAAAACATTCTATACATCCAATTGGGGATTGGCAGAACTGCGTGCAGAAATTGCGAAAAATGTCCAGCGCAAATATGGGCTGACCTATGACGCTCAAAAGGAAATTATTGTAACTGTTGGCGGCAGTGAAGCCATTGATAATGCGATTCGGTCATTTATTAATCCTGGTGATGAAGTATTGATTCCGGAACCATCATTTGTCTGCTATACGCCGCTTACCATCATGGCAGGCGGTACGCCCGTCGCATTGCCCACAGTGGCGGAGGACCATTTTAAAGTAACGCCAGAGCGCCTGCGCGCGGCGATTACCCCGCGTACCAAACTGCTGGTTTTGCCGTTCCCCAATAATCCAACTGGCGCAATTATGACCCGCTCAGAGTTGGAAGCCATTGCGGCGGTGCTGCGGGAAACCAATATCTTAGTATTAAGTGATGAGATTTATTGCGACCTGACCTACCAGGGGGAACACACCTGTTTTGCGTCAATCGATGGGATGCGGGAACGCACCATTGTCATCAATGGGTTTTCCAAATCCTATGCCATGACCGGCTGGCGGCTTGGCTGGGCAATGGGGTCAAAAGAACTGGTTGCACCCATTTGCAAAATTCATCAGTTTGGCATTATGTCCGCACCAACTACCGCACAATTTGCCGGCATTGAAGCCATGCGGTCTGGTGAAGACGATGTCCTGCGCATGAAACGGCAATATGATATGCGCCGCCGTTATTTGGTTGGGGAACTGCGCGATATGGGGCTGGATTGTTTTGAACCGCTTGGCGCGTTTTATGTGTTCCCATCCATTCGTTCCACAGGGCTTTCCTCTGAGGCGTTTTGTAACCGCCTGCTGGAACAGCAAAAGGTTGCCGTTGTGCCAGGTAATGCCTTTGGTGAAAGTGGCGAAGGTCATGTGCGTATTTCATATTCATATTCTATGGCACATTTACGCGAGGCAATGCGCCGGATGCGTGCATTCCTGCGTTCATTGAAAGAAGGGTAATATGGAGATTGGCGGATTCCAAATACTGAAAACCGAAGGGAAGGCACGGCGTGGTGTGTTCCAAACCGCCCATGGTGCGGTGCAAACCCCGGTTTTTATGAATGTTGGCACAGCGGGTGCAATTAAAGGCGCGGTAGATGCGTTTGATTTGAAAGCATTGGGCTGCCAGGTGGAGTTATCTAACACTTATCATCTGCACGTCCGCCCTGGTGACGCGATTGTCCGGCAGCTAGGCGGGCTGCATCGGTTTATGCGGTGGGATGGCCCCATGTTGACTGACAGCGGTGGGTTCCAGGTATTTTCGCTTGCGTCCTTACGCAAGATTAAAGAAGAAGGAGTTTTTTTCAATTCCCATGTTGACGGGCGTAAGATTTTTATGGGTCCCGAAGAAAGTATGCGTATCCAGTCCAATCTGGGTTCGGATATTGCGATGGCGTTTGATGAATGTATTGAAAACCCTGCCCCATATGAATATGTGCAGGCATCTTGTGCGCGTACCACACGCTGGCTGGAGCGCTGCAAGGCAGAGCTTGCCCGTTTAAACAGCTTGCCGGATACGGTAAACCCACAGCAGTTATTATTTGGTATTAACCAGGGCGGCACCTATGATGATTTGCGCATTCAGCATATGCACGAAATCGCGGCGCTGGATTTGCCGGGTTATGCCATTGGCGGGCTGGCAGTTGGGGAAAGCACTGAAACCATGTATCATATTTTGGATGTGGTATTGCCCCATGCGCCAGCGCACAAGCCGCGTTACTTGATGGGCGTAGGCACACCGTCAAATATTATCGAAGGTGTAGCGCGTGGTGTGGATTTTTTTGATTGCGTCATGCCAACCCGCAATGCACGCCATGGACATTTGTTCACTTGGGATGGCATTATGAATATTCATAATGCAAAATATCAGGTGGATGACCGTCCCATTGAAGAAGGCTGCGGCTGCCCGACCTGTCAGAAATTTAGCCGCGCTTATGTGCGGCATCTGCTGAAAGCAGGGGAAATGTTATCCCAGCGGCTGCTGGTACAGCATAACTTATGGTTTTATAACAACTTGATGGTAAAAATCCGGGATGCGATTGAAGCAGGGCAGTTTGAACAGTTTCGGGCACAATACAGCGAAAAATTAGCAAAACGGATATAAAAAAAGCGTGAGGCATTTCAAAAACCTCACGCTTTTTTGTTTTGACGGATGGCGGCTAAAAAAGCCTGCCATGCTGTCCGGCTGCGGACAAAAGGCTCCGGGCAAGGCGCATGGGTAACGTCATAATGCCGCAGAATATGCCGAATACCATATGTATGGCAAAGCTGCGCCGCCAATGCCGCCGCTGTGCGCAGTGATAAAGGTGAAAAGGCATACAGCCCGGCAGCACTCCGCGCACCGCATAACGCCAGCCCAAGGCTGTTTGCATTGCGGCAAAATGGATGGGCATAGATTCCCTTTGTGCCGCAGTGCCAAGCGGTACATTCATCAGGCACAGTCTGCAAAACCGCGTCTTCATGTACAAGATAATGGACGGATGTGCCTGTGATACGGGTTTGTCCAAAGGCGCTTTCCGGCAGCAGATGGATCACCAGGTATTGGATATTGCCGGTATCCCGGATAGCAGGGTCGTAATTGTCTATCGGTGACAGTTGTTTTTTAATTTCCATTTGGCTCACCCCTTTCAGCATATGCGGGGGAGTCAATAAAAATTGCCCTGGCAAGGGCAATTCAAAAAACTTTTATGTTTATTTTTTTAACGGAATAAGGCAGGGGTAAATGTCACCGCAAGGCGGATGGTCAGTCCTAAGAATAAGGCGAAAACAGCAGCAGTGGTCATTAAATCAGAAGCGCGGCGAATATCACTTTTAACCACTGCGCGATCATCATCCCCAATGGATGGTTTATGGACGATTTCGCCGAAATATTGTGCATTGCCGCCAAGCTGGATATGCAGCGCCCCAGCGCATACGGATTCAGTTTGTGCGGAATTGGGGCTTTTATGCTTAAAGCGGTCACGTTGGAAAATACGCCGCGCATTGCGGCTGTCAAATTCCAGCATCCCAGCGCCTGCCACCATACATACCGCCGCAATGCGGGCAGGGATAAAATTAAAAATATCATCCATTTTGGCAGAAAACCAGCCCATATATTCATAGGCATCATTATGATAGCCCACCATGGAATCCAGGGTATTAACTGCTTTATATAAGAAAGCCAATGGTGCGCCGCCTATCAGCATAAAAAACAAAGGGGCAACTACACCATCTGTTGTATTTTCGGCAATGGTTTCGATTGTTGCTTTGATAACCCCTTCTTCGGTCAGTGCGTCAGTATCCCGTCCAACGTACATAGCAACCGCTTGCCGTCCGGCTTGTACGGATTTATCTAGTGCGGTACGCACGTGTTCCCCAGCATCGACCAGACATTTTCGGGCGAATATCTGGTAACAGAACAATACCTCGGCGGCAAAGGCAAGCCAGCGACTTGCACGGCTTAGCAGAAAAAGCAGCAGCAGCGGCACTGCAAAACTGACGCCGCAGGTAATCAGCCATAAGAAAATTCCGGCAATTCTTTCCCCGCGCGGCGTGGCAGGAAAAAGGCGGCGCAAAATGGCTTCGGTGCGCGAAATCAGTGCGCCAATGGCGCAAACAGGATGCCAAGTGCCTTCTGGGTCGCCGAATTTCCCATCCAGCACAAAACCAAGCGCAATGGCGATGGTTGTGAGTGTTGCGTTGCCCAGCATCACCGCACCCCCCCGCTTAATAAGAAAATCGGGTTATTTGCATGAAGTGGCGTATTGCTGTCCGCCTTATGTCCGCGCACAGCGCTGAGCTGGCTGATGGTGATATTTTCAAACGCTAAGTCGGAAAGTGCCTGCTGAGCATCGCCCAGCGTTTCGAGTGAAACCGCTGTGATGACAATGCGGATTTTTGGATTGCGTTCTTTCAATATGGCAAGGGTTTCATGCAGTGTGCCGCCGCTGCCGCCAATAAAGGCAGCGTCGGGCACAGGCAAGCCCTGCATAGCACCTGGCGCGTCCCCTTCGACCAGCAGCACATTCCAGCAGCCTAGCGCACGCCGGTTTCGGTCAATGAGCGCAATGCCGTCTATGCTGCGTTCTATGGCATACACAAGCCCGCGCTGTACTCGCCGTGCCATTTCCATGGAAACCGAGCCAGTGCCCGCACCGATGTCATAGACAATGTCAGAAGCCCGCAAATCCAGCAGGTTGACAGCAGCCCAGCGCGCTTCCTGTTTGGTCATTGGCACGCTGCCGCGTTCCATATCGCTGTCACGCACAGGCAGACAGCATTCTCCAGGCTGTTCGTTTTCCACCAGCAGTACGGCCAAATCACCGCAAGGCTTTTCAGCAAGTTCAGCGGCGGTGCCGGTGAGGATTTGTTCATTAGAAGCGCCAAGGTTTTCCCCGCGTGAAACGCGCAGATGCCCAAGCCCGGCTTCGACCAGCGTGCGGCAGAGCTGCTGCGCATTCTGTTCACCGCCTGTCAGGGCAAATACCCTGCGGTTATAGCTGACAGCCCCTAAGAGGCTGCCTTTGCGCCCGTGCAGGCTAAGCCATACCACATCGTCAAAGGGCGTGCCCAGCTTTGCGCACAAAAGCTGCATACTGGTCAGTCCACATATTGTTTGGACTTCACCATGTTCTGTGAGTTTTTGCCGCAATGATTTTGCCGCGCTGAAAAACCCGGTATCTCCAGATACAAGGATGGCAATCCGTGCGGCATGAGAGGATAACGCATTTTCCGCCAGCTTGCCAAATGGGCAGGTACGCACTTTGGCAGCACCAGCAAGGTTTGTGGACAGGCGCTCCGTAGACAGCACCAACCCGGCGCGTGCGATGGCATCGCGTGCTTCGCGGGTGAAATCCTCACGTTGGCCAGAGCCTGTGCCGATAATCATAAATAAACGGTTCACCATAATCCACTTCCCTTCGATATACATAGAAAGCCGCCGGAATCATGAAATCCGACGGCATTGCGTGCTTTTTTGAAGCGCGAAAGGACGCAAAAACCGATGCGTCATTTTTGAAATAAAAAAGAGAACCTCAATACGAAAATGTGTCGAGGTTCTCGACTGGAGGTACCACCCAGAATCGAACTGGGGATCAGGGAGTTGCAGTCCCACGCCTTACCGCTTGGCTATGGTACCGTGTCAGTGCTTATTTAGTATACCTGTTTATCCTTTGCTTGTCAATCTTTTTTTCAAAAAATCATATAATTTTTTTATTGGGCCCTACGCGGGCAGCGCCAAAGGGACACCGTCCCTTTGGAAACCCAACTTGTCTTACCGCTGGCATGGCGGAAAAAGAGAGTGGTATGTGCATAAGTTTTTTCCGGAAAGCACTGGTCAATTCCTTGTGGGTGCGGTAAAATGAAAGCAAACACAAAATGAACAAGGAGAATGATGATATGGATGCAAAAGAAAAGGCATTGCTGGCACATGAAAAGTGGCAGGGCAAGATTGAAGTGGTTGCACGGTGTCAGGTAAATTCCAAAGAAGATTTATCGGTTGCTTATACGCCGGGCGTGGCAGAACCCTGCCTGAAAATCAAAGATGACCCATCACTGAGTTATAAATATACCCGCCGCCATAACTTAGTTGCCGTCATTACAGATGGCACAGCGGTGCTGGGGCTGGGGGATATCGGTCCCATTGCTGGTATGCCGGTTATGGAGGGCAAATGCGCCTTATTTAAAGCGTTTGCTGATGTGGACGCGTTTCCGCTTTGTGTGGCGTCAAAAGATGTGGATGAGATTGTCCGCACCATTCAGCTTATTTCCGGTTCGTTTGGCGGCATCAATTTGGAGGATATTGCTGCGCCTCGCTGCTTTGAAATTGAACGGCGGCTCAAAGAAGTTTGTGATATCCCGGTGTTCCATGATGACCAGCATGGCACGGCAGTTTGCTGTGGCGCGGCGCTGCTTAACGCCTGCCGCCTGACTGGGCGCAAAGTCGAGCAAATTAAAATGGTGGTCAATGGCTGTGGCGCGGCAGCCATTGCGGTGACACGGTTTCTGATGTTCCTGGGTGTCAAGGATATTACTATGGTGGAGCGGTTTGGCATTGTCTGTGAAGGGGATGAGCGCCTGAACCCTGCACAGGCGGAAATGGCAAAGCTGACAAATCACAGCCATTTGACGGGGACATTGGCGGATGCGCTCAAAGGCGCGGATGTATTTTTCGGGATGTCTGCCCCACAGGTTATGACAGCTGAAATGGTTTCCACCATGGCGGAAAACCCGATGGTTTTTGCCATGGCAAACCCTGTACCGGAAATCTGGCCCGAAGATGCCAAAAAAGGTGGCGCGGCAGTGGTTGGCACAGGACGTTCGGATTATCCCAATCAGATTAACAATGTGCTGGCGTTTCCAGGGATTTTCCGCGGGGCATTGGATGTCCGCGCAAGCGATATCAATGAAGAAATGAAACTGGCTGCCGCAAAAGCAATTGCATATTGCGTGACAGATGCGGAATTGTCACCAGAGCACATTATGCCAATGGCATTTGATGAAAAGGTAATCAAGGCAGTGGCGCAAGCAGTGGCACAGGCGGCACGCGAAAGCGGAGTTGCCCGCATCTGAAAATGCCGCTGAGGCTGTGCATATATTGGAAATCCAGTGCTGTTTTCCAAATTACAGCGATAAGCCCGCTGCTTATCGTGAAATACACGTAAATTTATGGGCAGATGCGCACAATAAATTGTGCATTTTTGTGAAATTTCGATTGACTTTGGTGCGGGTGTATTTTACAATAAATATATACTGTGATTTCCGATGGGCTGCCGTTTGCCGCATGGTTTTTTTGTGGCAGGCTGGCAAAGCAGGAAATCCCGACGGAAAATCATAGACGGCACCTGCTCATAGGAGCAAATGCAAGAAATATGGAGGTAAGAAAAATGTTGGATCCAAAGAAAGTTAGGCTCGGTATCTGCCCCATCGGCTGGACAAACGATGATATGTGGGACCTTGGCGATGAAAATACCTTCCAGCAGTGCATTTCTGAAATGAAGCTGGCTGGCTTTGATGGCTGTGAAGTTGGTCATAAATATCCAGAGGATAAAGAAGTGCTCAAGCATATGCTTGATGTGCGCAATATGACCATTGCTTCTAAGTGGTTCTCCTCTTTCCTGGTTGACAAGCCGTATGAAGAAGTAGAGGCCGAGTTCGTAAAAGAATTGGAATACCTTTCTTATGTTGGCGCAACTGCAATCAATGTTTCTGAACAGTCCGGTTCTATCCAGGGCATGATGGATAAACGTATCCTGAAGGACAAACGCATCATGAACGATGAAGAATGGGACCGCTTCTGCACTGGTTTGAACAAGCTGGGCAAATTGTCGCTCGAAAAATATGGCATCAAGACTTGCTTCCATCACCATATGGGCACTGTATGCCAGACCGTGGAAGAAACCATTCGTATGCTGGAAAATACCGATCCGAAGTATGTATTCCTATGCTTTGACACTGGTCATTTCACCTTTGCAGGCGAAGATCCAGTTGCTGTACTGGGCAAATTTGCAAACCGCGTTGGTCATGTGCATCTGAAAAATATGCGTATGCCAATCGTTGAAAAGGTAAAAGCAGAAGATTGGGCATTCCTTAAGGCAGTACGCGAAGGCGCGTTTACCGTACCGGGCGACCCGGATGGCTGTGTTGACTTTGACGCTGTATTTGATATCCTTGACAAAGCTGGCTACGAAGGCTGGATTATGGTCGAGGCTGAACAAGACCCGGCAAAGGCAAACCCATTTGAATATTCCAAGATGGGTCGTGAGTACATCACTGCACATACCGGCCTTGGCGGCGAAGTTGTGCTGAAATAATCCATAGCTGCAAGCAAAAATCCCGTTCCTTATGGAACGGGATTTTTTTCATTTACTGGGCGGATAACCCGTGCTGGAACGCCGCCAGCCAGCATATTTGCGGGGATATCCCGCGTGACCACCGCGCCAGCCGCAATGATTGCGCCATCCCCAATGGTAACGCCAGGAGTAATAGTAGCATTGGAACCAATCCAGACATTTTGCCCAATGATAATTGGGGCAGGGTGCGTATGGCTGCGGCGGGCAGGATTTTCATCATGGTTGAGTGTTGTAAGGGTGACATTGTGCCCGATTTGGGTGCCATCACCAATGGATATCCCACCTTGGTCTTGGAAATGGCAGCCAGAATTGATGAATACATTTTTACCGATGGTGGTATTTTGCCCATAATCGGTATAAAAGGGTGGAAATAAGCAGAAACCTTCCCCGGCTGGCTTGCCAGCCAGTTCGGTAAAAAGAGCAACCACTTCTTCTGGTTCATGATAACTGTTGTTCAGTTCCATGGTCAGCCGCATGGCACGAAGCGCCGCCATGCGCTGATATTTGTAAACAGGTATGCCAAGCTGTGCGGCATGTTGTTCAAGCTGTTCATATCCCATAAAAATATACACCTCAATGAATCATCAAGTTTTTCTATCAGTGATTATAAACCGATGGGCAGAAAAACGCAAATACTTTACAACTATACCATGGGATACGGAAAAGGTATTGAAAAAAAACAGCCGGATAAAGGGTTCTTTTCTGGCTGTTTCAAATGGAATCTTATACAGTATGGGTGCGCAGATAGGCAAGCCATTCTTTGTTGCCCTCGACATTGAGATGGACGCTGTCCCAGCATTTGCTGGCAGGAAGCCCGCCGTTTGCATCGACAAAGGCTTCATGCACATTGACAAAATAGACACCATGTTTTTCACAAAGTTGCTGGAGGGCAGCATTCATTTCACGGACATAATAATTTGTCACATGGTTTTTGCGTTCGGTTGCGGTCAGCTTGGCTTCGCATACAGGCAAAAGGGACTGTACATAAATATCGGCTGTGGGTTGAAGTTCACGGAACCGCTGCAACACCGTATCATACTGGCTAATGACCCGTGTTGTGCCATAACCGATTTCATTAATGCCAAGCAGCACATAAATTTTACCGAATGTACGGGTACGGAAAACCTGTTCCCGCCCTTTGGCGAGTACCGTAAATACATTCAGGCTGGTAACCCCCATGAATGTGCCTTGTTTCAGCCCGGAGAACGCGCCAAAGCCATCTACCAGTGAATCGCCGATGAACACTGCGTCAGCAAAGAAACCATCGTCGACAGGTGCGCTTTGCGGCACAGGCGCGCCATAATCATAATCCGGAATTACTGGCGTGGTGCGTAGGGTAGGATCTAACAGGCGGGTGATGATGGAAACAGCTTCGCTGCGCCGCAGGTTGCCCTCGCCGCCGAAAGTACGGTTGCTGTAACCCGATATCAGCCCCGCGCCATATGCCATGCCGACAGCAGTTTGATAAGTATAATATGTGCTGCGGTAATCGCGCAGTGCTCGCTCAATGCCTTCCGGCACGGCAAGCGTTTCCCCATTACGCCGCGCAAACGCGACGGTTAGCCATGCCGCTTCATTGCGGGTAATCGGTTTGGCAAGATGGTCAGTCGAAGTGTCAAAGCCCTCCAGCACGCCAAGCGATTGGCAAGCACGGATATATTTATCTGACCAGTTGCCGCCGTCACCACCAAACGCATTGACTGCCGCTTCTGTCATGGTGCAGCTAACCAGGATTTTGATATATTCTGCAACGGTAATCGGCGCATCTGGGGCAAAACGCCCATCTTCATAGCCAGTGATTGCCCCACGAGATACCAAAGCATCCAACTGGCTGGCATACCAAGCATCTGCTGGTACATCGGTAAATCCTGCCTGTGCTATTGGCACACATAATAGGCAAACCATCAATAAACTAATACATCTCTTTTTCAAAAATACCCCTCCTATTGTTTAGGACAGCCAACCCGAATTGCTGTCAGTCAGCAGGTTGTCCAAACCAAAAATAACTGCAAGTTCTGTAATGCCATTTTGTGCAATCAGTTCGGAAACTGGATATCGGTAATACCGTAAATCCACCAAGATGATTTCACTGTAATTAGCTGCTAAGAATGGCGCAAGGCAGTGCGCATAAGAATCGCGCAGGATAAGCAGTTTGCCGCCTGTGGCGGCTGGATTGCTGATACGGACAAGCGCATGATTGCCATCTAAGAAAACGGTATACAAATCATCAGAATGTAAGTTATCCAGAAAAAATGCGCTGTCTGAAATCATATCCGGCTTGTCTGACTCTGAAATGGTGACAGTGAGCGGCAGCCCTGCATCCCAGGTTTCAATCTGTTCCGCAGGCGTCAGCCAATAGCCGCTGGAAGTCCAATTTGCGCCATGGAACCCATCATATGCTGTGATTTGGTAGGCGTTTTCCGGCAAAGGTTCATACCCATTAGCACGGCAAAACGCACTGTAAACCGCATAACAGCCCGCAGAAGTCAAATGATGGTCGGTTTTGTAATAAAGCTGCTGGTTTGGTACAGCAGAAAATGCCGCTTGTAAATCTGGAATGGATAGGGTTTGGCATAGCTGCTGTGCTTTCGTCAGGCATTCCTTATAGTGGTAAGGCGGATGCCCTGTCGGTAAAAATTCATCTAAAATATCCCCAGCAGTTGGAATCATCAGTAAATGGGCAGGTAAACCCATTTGTGCCGCAAAAGAATCAAACCGGGATATATTTTTTTCAAACTGTTCCATCGGGCAGTTTTCCGGGGCTTTGATTAAATAATCATTCGGACAGTGATAAACACGCCCAGCGGCATTATGCCCAGTCAGCAGATTCCAATAAGTATGGATGCCAACAAATAAATTCCGCCCTGGGAAATGGTCGGTCAAATAATCTTCTACCCCTTCACTGACCTCCCCGTTTACCAGCGAACTCCATGTAACAGTTGGCGCCTCAGCAAGATACCGTCGCTCGGTAGATGAATATGTTTTTTGTGGCAGCAATAAAAATGCAGCCAGCATAGAAATTGTCATTGCCATAAACGCGATGGCAGGGAAACGCAAATGCCGCATGATTATCCCTCCTAAAAACGGAAATACAGGAATGGGTTATAGCTGTCACTCACCAGTGATGCTGTGCATAAAAGCATGGCAAGAATGCTGCATATACTTGTCAGCATACGCCGTGGGCGGTGCGGCATTGTGAAATACAGCCGTTTTGTCACAGGCAGGCAGGCGATAACAGCGACAATCAGCAGCGGCAAGGACGTCATAACTTGAACAGAAACTATCGCGTCTGGTGTACCGCCGCCGCAAAACAGCACCAACAAATAACACTTAAGCTGCTGCACATCTTCAAGTGCAAAAAGCACCCAGCCAATCACCACAAAAAAGAGGGTATAAAGATGTCCGACAACAGCGGGCAAACGCGTTAGCAGTTTGCCAAGGAACAGCTTTTCCAAAATCAGCAGCACAGCATAATAAAGCCCCCAGAATACGAAATTCCAGCTTGCGCCATGCCATAGCCCGGTAAGCGCCCAGACAATGGCAACATTCAGCAGGGCACGGGGCAACCTGCACCGGCTGCCGCCAAGCGGGATATAAACATAATCACGAAACCAGGTTGTCAGCGACATATGCCACCGCCGCCAAAAATCAGAAATGCTTTTTGCGATATAGGGATAATGGAAGTTTTCGCAAAAGGTAAATCCAAACATTTTACCTAAGCCGCATGCCATATCCGAATAGCCGCTGAAATCAAAATAAAGCTGCAAGGAAAATGCCGCCGCGCCAACCCATGCGCCCGCCTGCCCAGCAGCATTGGGATTTTCGGATAAAACCGCCCATAATGCGCCAAGCGGGTTGGCAAGAAGGGTCTTTTTGGATAAACCGACAAGGAATAATTCAACGCCATCGCTGAACATTGCCCCAGATTCCCGGTGCGGGTTAGCAAGTGCATCACTGACATCTTTATACCGGACAATTGGCCCAGCAATGAGTTGCGGGAACAATGAAATATATGCGCCAAAAGAAAGAATATTCTTCTGCGGCAGGCAGTCTTTGCGATAAACATCAATGAGATAACTCATTGCCTGGAAGGTATAAAAGGAAATGCCAATTGGCAGCGGGATTTCAAGCTGTGGCAATCCAGTGAAAGCTGGCAGCAGCCGCAAGGTATCACTGATAAAACCAGCATATTTGAAAATACCTAATAATAGCAGGTTTAGGCACAATGCAGCCGCAAGGGATAATTTTTTACCCCTTGCGGTGCGGCTATGGGCAATCCAAAGCCCGCCTGCAAAATTTATCACAATGGAAATCAGCATCAGCAGGATAAAAGCAGGCTCGCCAAACCCATAAAAGATTAAATCAGCCAGCAGTAAAAATCCGTTGCGGCACCGCCGGGGCAGCAAGTAATAAATACACAATACGGCTGGCAGAAATAAAAATAAGAAGAGCAGACTGGAAAACAGCATAAAATTGCCACCTATCAGCTTTAACCAAGGCTGCTGGTTAGGATTTTGCGCATTGCGTCCCGATCAGGGGTCAGCAGCAGCGAAACCACTAGCCCATCGGTATCAACGCTGCATTTTTGTGCCAGCGCATAGGTTTCCGCATCATACGTTTCGGATTGGTTCAGCACTTCATTCAGCCGGTTTTGCAGCGAATTAGCAATGCGGGAAGCTGCGGCAGCATCTTTGGCTTCTGTCATTACAATTTCATGTGGGAATGTGCCCGACATGGTGACAAAGCTGGCAGATTGGGCAAGGTCAGATTCTTGGATGCCATAAAGATCCAGCAAGCGGCTGGACGATACTTCCATATAATCGGTCACCCCCAAAGAGGAAACCATTTGACTGCGGACAGCTTCCAGCGAAACGCTGTCAGAAGCGGCGGGTGCCTCTGGCGCAGGTGCTGGGGCGGGAGTCGGTGCAGGCTGCGGCGCAGCCTGTGCGGGGGCTGGTTGTGTAGCCGCTGGTGTGGTCTGTTGTGGCTTTGGTTTGGCGGCAGGCTTTGCCGCCTGTGGCGCCTGCGCAGCAGGCTGGGAAGCCGGAGCCGTCGCCGCTGGAACGGCGGCGGGCGCGGCAGATGGCGCCGGAGCAGGCGTGGACGCTGCCGGTGCCGCTGGGGCGGCATCCGGTGCGGCAGAAGTTGCTGCCCCAGCGCCTGCCGGATCAGCGGAAGATGATGCGGAAGCAGCGGCATCATCTGCTTTATCAGCAGGCTTGCTGTCTGGTTTATCATTGGTCAGTTTTTCTAATGCGGCATTTTTCGGGTTGCTTTCCGCTGCCGCGCTGGAATCACCTTTATCCCCACAAGCACATAAACTGGATGCAATCAGCAGGGACAGCAGGATAATGGATAGCTTTTTCATGGATGGATTCTCCTTGGTTTGTTGTTTTTATTTTATCGTTTTAGATTGCAGGAACATGGGTGCGCAGGTAATTAACCCAATCGGCAGTTGCCGCATAGGAAATATGCAGTCCCATCGTAGCCGCGTCAGAGCAAACATCTTTACGCAGGAAACCGTTGCCATCGTCGTATACACTGGAGATATCTAAGTAATACCATTTATTTTGTTGACAATGCGCTTTCATCGCGGCATTAAACTGCCCAACTGTTACATTATTAAACGCATTATCCGCGCGTTTACTGCCTTGAATCATCGGTGTGACCGACTGCACATAAATCTGTACGCCAGGGCTGGCTTGCTGGATTTGACTGAGCAGTTTGACATAATCGCCCGAAGCCCGTTCCACACCATAACCAATATCATTCATGCCAAGCATGACATATACTTTTTTTGCGCCGCATTTGGCAACTGCTTCTTCAATTTTCATTTTGGTGCCCTGATAGGAAGGATGTACCGATTTGCTGGTAACATCCCGCAAGGCATTTTCAATGCCAAGGCTGGTGGCGCTGAGGAAAGTTGCTTTACCTAGCCCTTTGTCACCATCATAATAACTAAGCCAGGATGATACCGAATCCCCAACAAAAACCGCGTCATCAAACCAACTGGGCGCAACCGCAGGACAAGCCGGGATTTCCGCGCTGAATGGCGGCACTTCTGATGTGATGCTGACACTGTCGGTTTCAGCATTGTAGCCAACCGAAAAACCAATGGCATTGCCAAGGTCGCGCAGCCGGAAGAAATTATAGCCGTCAATGGCATAGGCGGCGACATTGGCGGTTTTGCCGCCGACAGATAATTTCCACTGCGAAGGCGCAATACTGGTGACTTTTGCGCTGAGTTCGGACATTTCATCCCCTTGCGGCGTGTAAGCCCCGCCCGATGTAATTTGGATGACAAAATCCGCTGGGCTTGCGTTTACGGAAAACTGTACTTTGCTGCCATTCATCAGCGCGGCTAAATCGCGCAGCATAAAATAATTCGACCCATCAATGGCATATGCTGAAATCGAACATGGCTGCCCATCAAAATAGATTTGCTGTCTGGATACGGTGACAGTATCCGGGCTGACAGCCTGCGCATAAGGCACGGAAGCCAGCATGGCAGAAGCAAGTGTGGCTGATAAAATTTGTTTGCGTACTTTTTTCATGAAAATCCCCTTACTTTTCACTTGTCTTTATATTTAGCCCGCGATAGATTGAACTAAATTCGACAAGAAATCCAACAATATTATAGCATATCATGGCAGTGCTGCACAATACAATAACACACCCTTAGGCAGAAATTATACGCAGTTGTAACCTTTGGGCAGAAAACCTGCAGTCCAGTAAAAAAATCATTGACTTTTAAGGAATACGGCAGTATACTAGATAAGTATCCTTGCTCATGCCGGTTTGGATGGCATGGGCCTTAAAGTCCAAAAGGAGGTGCTCAATTATGGCAAAGGTAACTGGCAAGTACGAAACTCTCTTTATCGTAACCCCCACCCTTGGTGAGGAAGATGTTGCCGCTGTGGCGGACAAGTTCAAGGCGCTCGTAGAAGCAAATGGTACACTGGATAAAGTTGAAGATTGGGGCAAACGCCGTCTGGCTTATCCCATCAATGACTTGACCGAAGGGTATTACACCTTGGTGCAGTTTACGTCTGCCCCTGCTTTCCCGGCAGAGCTTGACCGTGTGTTCAAAATCACAGACGGTATCATGCGTTCCCTGATCGTAACCCTCGATTAAGGCTGGTGAATGAATCATGCTGAATAAAGCAATCTTAATGGGCCGGCTGGTTCGTGACCCCGAAATGCGCCATACCCAGAGCAATATGGCTGTTGCGTCCTTTACCCTCGCGATTGACCGCGACCGCAAAGGGCAAAATGGCGAACGGCAGACCGATTTTATCGACTGCGTTGCATGGGGCAGGCAAGCAGAATTTGTATGCCAATGGTTTACAAAAGGGATGCTTGCAATTGTTGTCGGACGTGTCCAGTCCCGCAATTGGGAGGACAAAAACGGCAATAAGCGCGTGTCTGTGGAAGTCAATGTGGATGAGGTTTCTTTTGGGGAAACCAAAAAATCCCGTGAACAGAATGGCGGTTACACAGGCGGCTATGACAATGGTTCGCAAATTCGTCCAGAAGGGAACGGCTCCCAAGCGCCTGCCCCAAGTTTTGACCTGCCCGCTGGCAGTTCGGATTTTGAGGAGCTTGGCGATGACGACGGTGATGTACCGTTCTAATAGGGAGGGAACCCCTAATTCTATAAAGGAGGTACTTGGCAATGGAAGAAACCAAAAAGGAATTTACGCCCCGCCCAGAGCGTCAGCGCAGCGGCGGACGCCGCCGCAGAAAGGTTTGTGCCTTTTGTGTGGACAAGGTAGAGTGCATTGATTATAAAGATGTGGCAAAGCTGAAACGCTATATGTCTGAACGTGGCAAAATTCTGCCCCGCCGTATGACTGGTACTTGTGCAAAGCATCAGCGCCAGCTGACTGAAGCAATTAAACGTGCCCGTCATGTTGCACTGTTGCCCTTTACAGCAGAATAATAATGAAATTCCAATATGCCGCAGGCTATTTTTCGCCTTGCGGCATATTTTTTTGGTCTGATAGTTCTTTTTCTGGCATATATACCAGAGAAAGGGGTAAACGGCAATGGAACTGATTTTGCGCGTCCGCTATATTTTATGGGGCCCATTCACAGTGCTGCTGATTTTAGGCACTGGCGCCTATTTGACATGGCAATCTAAATTTGTACAGGTCTGGTGTTTGCCGCGTCTGCTGCATAGCAGCCGCCAGGATAGCAAAGCTGGTGGTTTATCCCCATGGCAGGCACTTTGTACCTCGCTTGGCGGTACTCTTGGTGTGGGCAACCTTGCCGGGGTTGCTGCCGCCATCACATTTGGGGGACCTGGCGCTGTGTTTTATATGCTGCTTGCCGCATTCTTTGGCATGGCAACCAAATATGCGGAACTGGTGCTTGCTGTGCGCTACCAAAAACCAGGGAAAACACCGCTTGGCGGCCCAATGGTTTATTTATCACGCGGAGCAGGCTGCCCACGGCTGGCAAAACTGTTTTCTATATGCTGCATTGTATCCGCGTTGGGGACAGGCGCCGCTGCTCAAGGCGGCGCCATTGCAGAAGCTGCAACGCGGGTGCTGCCCATCCCGCCGCTTGCGGTAGGCATCATAGCAGCCGCGTTGCTGCTGCCTATCCTGTATGGCGGCGGGCAACGCATTGCAAAGGCTTCCGCTGTGCTTGTGCCGGCAATGACGGTGCTTTATCTTGCGGGTGGAATGGCTATTTTATGGGTATCCCGCGCCCGGCTGCCTGCGGCATTTGCCGCGATTTGGCAGGGCGCAAAACAGCCGCTTGCCGCAGGCGGCGGTATTTTTGGCTTGCTGACTGCCCATGCCGTCGCTGATGGCTTTGCCAAAGGCGTTTTTTCCAATGAAGCTGGTATGGGCTCTGCCCCAATTGCCCATGGCTGCACGGCTGGTGTGCAGCCATGTCAGGAAGGGATGCTCGGTGCAGTAGAAGTGTTTTTGGATACGTTTATCGTATGTTTGACAACTGCGCTTGTGATTTTGGTGACTGGCGCACATGAAATGGGTTTGGCTGGGCTTGCGATGACTGCTGCAGCGTTTGAAACTGTATTTGGGATGTTTGCGGATGGCTTTATTGCAATAACAATTATTTTCCTTGCTGGGTCAACCGTGCTGGGTTGGGGGTTCTATGGGCTTGCCTGCCTGCGCTGGCTGGGCGCTGGGAAATTTGCGCAGATGCTCTATCCCTGCGGCGCAGCATTGTCGGTTGCGGCAGCGTCACTTTTTCCGCTTAGCAATTTGTTGGTGCTGTGCGATATTGCCGCAGCGCTGATGGCGCTGCCCAACCTCTATGGGCTATGGCTGCTTGCGCCACAAGTTCGGCAGGAAACAAATGGGTTCTTTCGCCGCCCAGTAAATCCCATTTCAAAAATCAAGGTGAAAAGAAAAAACAGGGTGCATTGAAATAAATTGATATGTAAATTGCTTTTTATACATGAAATTCCCAAAATATGTGCGATTTTTGACGCTTGAAAAAAATTTTTCAGTTTTTTTAAAAGTTTTTGTAACAAAACGGCTCTCTCATGTGTTGTATTATATAGAAGGGTATTTTTGAGGAGGATTTTCATTTCCACGAAAAGGATACCATACCTCCCCCTTGTATAAAGACAGTCAAAGATGCCCCACTTGTCATCCGTTTAAAATCGCTGACTGTCATGATACTTGGTGGGAAACGGGGGGATCGAATGACCGGTCAAGAAGTGGTTCTTTTTGATAAGCTGTATCGCGAAAATGTGCCGCAGCTTATAAAGTTCGCAAATCATATTGTGAAGAATCAAGACACTGCGGCTGAAATTGTGAATGAAGCATTTCTAATTTTGCTCCAGCGATTTGAATTCGTGAAAGGCCTCGAAAACCCGCAGGGTTGGTTATTTATCGTTGTGCGCAATCTGGCGTTTAATGAAAAACGGAGGGCATCATACAACGAAATTCCATTGGAGGCAATTGAGGATTTTGGTGAGGAGGACTACCAGCTGATTCCATTTGTGGACAGCCTGCCTGCTGGGCTTACCGAGGAGGAAAAGAATTTGTTGGTGTTGCGCTATGAAAAACTGATGAGCACCAAAGAAATTGCACAGTATTTGAATATTTCAGAAGCTTCATGCCGCACCAAGTTATGCCGCGCAAAAGATCGATATGCACAAATACGCAAACGGGAACAAGAAAAGTTTAAGATTTAAACGAAAAAATTTATAAAACACTGTTTCAAAATGAGAAACAGAGGAGGTGGATCTTTTATGGCAAAAGAAGAAGCCGAAAAAGTCACGCTTTGGCGGGAACTAAGCCAAGTTTTCGACGATGATTTCGACCCAGCTATGCTGACACAATACCTGGAAACCATTCAGGATGAACCATCCCAGCAGATTGACGTTGATGTGGAACAAATGCTTGCAGATTTTAAGTGCAGTCATCAAATGCTGCTCGGTAATCTGTTTGCGCTGTCTTTGTGTACTACACACAAAGAACAGAAACAGCAATCCCGTTTCCGTCAGATAAAACGTTCTGGCAAAGCAATGATCATTGCGGCGGCTGTGCTGAGCTGTGTTACCATTATGGCAGCTGGTGCAAACAGCACTTTGATTGCGGAATGGGGCGATGAAGTGCTTCGCCTTTGGGGCAAGGAAGCGCCGCACCAAGCTTACCAGAAAAGTGAAGATGGAAACATGATTTATTTTAGTGATGGCGTAGTTATGGAGAGCCCTGGGTCGATCACCCCAGAGGAGGAAAAGCTATATCTTGCGGGGAAAATGACCAAGGAAGAAATATTGGCGCGCCACGCAGAGGAACGCGCTAAAATAGAAGAAGAAAGTCGAAAAGAACTGGAAAATACCGATGTGGTTTCAGTGCGGGTTGGTCCGCAGCCTTTCAAGGTAGATGCAACCATACAAGAGGCTGTCGCGCAGTATGGGATAACCGAAAAATTATTCCCGACCTGGATACCAGATGGAATGGAATGGGACTATACCAGCGTGTTACTTCGTGAAGACGGCAGCTTTCGGGCTGCAAGCGCATTTTACGAAGATAAAAATTCTGATAGAAATGTTGACTTCGGCTGCGATATATATCACCCTGAGGGCGCTTACCTTGTGGAAAAAGACAGCCGGTCGCTCGAAATCTATACAAAAGGCGGCGTTGAATACTATTTAGTGTATAATTTGGACACTGTGAATGCCAGTGCGGTTGTGGGCAATCGAATGATTGATATTGGCGGGCGAATTTCTATGGAAGAATTAAAAAAAATGATTGACTCTATTTATGAATAATGATATAATAAAAAAGAATATAACAAAAGAGTAGGAGTGACAGCGTTGAAACAATTTCGAAAGGTAATCTCTTTAATCCTTTGCATGGCGCTTGCCATGAGTTTTTCTGCAATGGCAGTTGGCTCAGAGGAAGAATTGCAACCATATGCAGATTTTACAATTGAATCAGCATCAGCAGTAGTATCCAGCAGTGGGTCCTCATTTGTGATTGACTTTAACATCAGAGCATCAGAGAGTTGCTCAAAAATTGGCATTGACTCTATTAAAGTTTATGATGTAACGAACAGAACTTCCTTTACAGCGGCAGGCACTACGATGAGTGGTGTAAAGCAGTATGCCAATTCAATTTACATCCCGATTACAAAGGGACACGCTTATTACGCAAACGTGAAGTTCGTTGCACAGCCTTCTGGCGGGAGTGCGGTATACAGAAGTACGATTACCCGCACCATCAACACTTGACCCTTACCTTACTTTTTGTGGGGCACGTTTATACCAGTAGTCGTGTCCCACGTGATTTGATCAGCCAGCCCTTTGGGGCTGGCTTTGTTTTTTGCGTAAATAAATGTACAGTTTTTCGATTTTGCTGCGTCTAATGTAGTGAAAGGAGGCAACAGAATGGAAGATCTGGAAAAGCTGATGCGGCAATATGGTGATTCCATATACCGGCTGTGCTTAATCTATTTGCGGGATACGCATTTAGCAGAAGATGCTGTGCAGGATACGTTTTTACAGGCATTCCGCGCAAAAGATAGGTTTCAGGGGCAGTCCAGCGAAAAAACTTGGTTGACCGCAATTGCTGTGAATACCTGCCGCAGTTATTTGCGTTCATCGTGGTTCCGGCGGGTGGATATGGTGCTGGACAATATCCCGGCGCCGCCACAGGCTGAACCTGATGATGACGCGCTGATAAGCAAGATTATGGAATTGCCAGGGAAATACCGCGAGGTGATTTTGCTGTACTATTATCAGCAACTTACAGTGCCGGAAATTGCGGATATGCTCCGGCTTTCGCCGGATACGGTTTACAGCCGTTTGCGGCGGGCACGCGAAAAACTAAAACCAAAACTGAAAGCCTGCAAATAGAAAGTCAAGCCCCAAACAAGACTTGACCAAAGAAAATT
>CAJUDU010000033.1 GCA_910584935.1 uncultured Butyricicoccus sp.
TTATCAGTTGAGGATGTCTTATTTTTAGGCAAACCTCATTGTGCGGTATTGCCCTTGATTATATCATAATTTCAATCCACGCACCCCGCGAGGGGTGCGACAGGGTGCGGCTTACACCCAACAAAGCATAACAATTATTTCAATCCACGCACCCCGCGAGGGGTGCGACCTATTTACTTCCGTCTGTGTAAAAGTCTTCTCAGCATTTCAATCCACGCACCCCGCGAGGGGTGCGACAAATAATGCAAATACAAATGTTGCGATGCTGGGCGAAATTTCAATCCACGCACCCCGCGAGGGGTGCGACGGAAGGCGTTACAATCAGCGTGCCGGAATATTTATTTCAATCCACGCACCCCGCGAGGGGTGCGACGATTTTGACTTGATGGGGCTGCTGTGATGGATGTATTTCAATCCACGCACCCCGCGAGGGGTGCGACACCATTTGCCCAAACCCACGAGCGGTGTTACCGAAATTTCAATCCACGCACCCCGCGAGGGGTGCGACCAGTTGCAGTACGGATACGGGGCTGGCACTGTGTAAATTTCAATCCACGCACCCCGCGAGGGGTGCGACATCGGCTCGGCAGAAATAAAACACAGGTGCTGGAGATTTCAATCCACGCACCCCGCGAGGGGTGCGACAACGGTTGACGACTTTTTTTATGATGTGCTGCTGATTTCAATCCACGCACCCCGCGAGGGGTGCGACGAATCAAGGCGATTGCTCTTCCACCTGACTTCGATATTTCAATCCACGCACCCCGTGAGGGGTGCGACCCGCAAGATGTAATTCATACCATCGGTAGAAGGATATTTCAATCCACGCACCCCGCGAGGGGTGCGACTAGTCCCCACCCATTGCATCCAGATAGGTATTCGAATTTCAATCCACGCACCCCGCGAGGGGTGCGACACGCAGTGCCAAAAACATAGCTTTCCGCGCTGGCACTATTTCAATCCACGCACCCCGCGAGGGGTGCGACACCCGGAAAGCCGTTTTCGCGACCGCCGAGGGCGTATTTCAATCCACGCACCCCGCGAGGGGTGCGACAAAGGCGACACATATTACACGCTGGAAAATGGCATTTCAATCCACGCACCCCGCGAGGGGTGCGACGTTGCACAACGGCTAGGCATCCGTATTCCAAAATATTTCAATCCACGCACCCCGCGAGGGGTGCGACCAGAAATATTTAATGCAATACTTGTTTCTATTAGCATTTCAATCCACGCACCCCGCGAGGGGTGCGACCTGTATATGCCCGTCCCTATGATATGTTTGCTGGATTTCAATCCACGCACCCCGCGAGGGGTGCGACATTGACGGCACAGCGCCGGCATAACGGAGGGCAAATTTCAATCCACGCACCCCGCGAGGGGTGCGACAATTCTTCAGCACCTTCGCTATCCACCATAGCCATTTCAATCCACGCACCCCGCGAGGGGTGCGACTTGGTTGTACCGCAGGATATTCAAACAACAATCAATATTTCAATCCACGCACCCCGCGAGGGGTGCGACGTTTCTTTATCCATCAATTTGCGCAATGCTTCCGATATTTCAATCCACGCACCCCGCGAGGGGTGCGACTCCATCCGGCAAATCGAAAACAGCGGCAACGCCGATTTCAATCCACGCACCCCGCGAGGGGTGCGACAAATGTTTTGCCATGATTTAATTGCCCTCCTTGCATTTCAATCCACGCACCCCGCGAGGGGTGCGACAGCAAAAATTAACAAAAATATAGTTGATTTTAGACGATTTTTAAACAATTATAAACAATATCTACTATAATCACTTCCTTAAAGTATAATAAACATCCTAGATAAATGCTCATTATGGGTAATTTAGGATTTAAATACTGTGCGAACCCACTGCATTTTCTTGTGTGTTTAGACTTCGCAGTTATTCAACCTATACATAAGACAGAGATACAGTCAGCTAAAGTGCTAAAAATCCTTCCGGAGAATAACTTTCTTTTGCTCCAAAATGCTCTATCTTATTCTCGTAGTTGTTGCCTAAATAATAAAATCGTAAGCTGTCTTTTTCGGGGTTCATAATTTTACATAGCTTTGCCTGTAAAATGCGGCATTGTGCAGCATCTAATAAGCATTCAAATACAGAATGTTGCACACGTTGTCCATAATTTACACATTGCTTGGCAATTTGCCGTAAGCGTCTGCGACCAGCAGCATCTTCAGTGTTCACATCGTAGGTGATTAAAACCAGCATAAGTCACTTCCACAAAAATGGCGGGTATTCATCCAGGTCATGTCGGAGATACCGTGCTAATAATAACGCTTGTATATGCGGAATCATGCCCCATTCCAGTTTTTCCTTTAAAAATGGATGGGTTAAGGTTTCTTTTTTCTTGTCTTGCCAGCTTTTTAAGAAAGATTTTCTGCTATTTTCAGTCATTCGCACAGCGCCACTTTCCAGATAAATGAAATCAGTTGGTTTTATCATTCGGTTGTTAATTAAGGTTAACACAAATCGGTCTGCCATATAAGGGCGAAGTTCTTCCATAAGATCTAATGCTAAGGATGTCCGACCAGGGCGATCCCGATGTAGAAAACCGACATAAGCATCCAGCCCAACCCCTTCCAGTGCATGCGCACAATCGTGTGCTAATAAACTATATGCAAAAGATAGCAACGCATTGACAGCATCTAATGGAGGACGACGATTGCGACCATGGAAATAAAATGTTGTTTTATCGCCTAAAATCATATCATCAAATACATTGAAATATGCGCTGGCGCCAGTCCCTTCCAGTCCGCGTAAGCGTTCTAAGGAAGTTTCATCTCGCACTTGTGGTAATAACAACTGGATTTGCTGCGAAACAGCAGAAAATTTATTTTCATCAATCCGAAGGCCATGATCTCGGCGGGTGCGTTCAATGCTTTGACGAGTATTATATAATTTCCCTAAAATCATTATACGTGCCAGTTTTGCACTTGACATAAGATCATCTGCAATACGATATTGTTCCCGGCGCAACAATACATTTCCTACGCTGCTGCCACAGCTGCGCGCCAGAAATTTCCCTCTGGGTGTAAAAAACGCGAATCCAATTTCGTGTTTTGCACAAGCCCCCAGCAAAGCTGGGGAGGCTCCTGCATATGAAAATGTAATGATATTTTGTAGTGTGTGTAGCGGATAGCGTGCTGCAACTTGTCCTGTGCGGTTCGCGGTTATGTTTTCACCGTCTAATGCCAGGTATATATCTTCAGATAAGATATATAATGTGTTTAGTAAATGTTTCATTCTCACTCCTTTATTGCTTTGGCAAGATAATCAGAAACTTTACTGATTCGCATCAGTTTTGGTATACAAAGTTCTTTCATAGAACAAGCATTACAGGATTTTGAAGGCTTTACTTTTGGTGTAAAATGCCGTGCATATAGCTTGTGCATTTCTTCCAAACAATCCTGCACCTCTTTTCGCAAAGATAATGTAAATGTAATCACTTGCCGGCGGCGGGGTTGCCCATAATACAATGCACCTTCTGGTATGGTGCAGCAAAGCATTTCTTCTAAACATAACGCTTGCGCACATAATTGCAGTGCATCAGCAGTATGTTCCTTTTCTTTACCGCGTTTATATTCAACGGGATATGGCGTCCATAAACCATCATGACCTTGCAAAGAAACCCCATCTGGATGGCGATGAAATTCTACAACATCGCATTTGCCGGAAATACCTAGGTTTGCAGAAAAGATGTCCAGATTCCGGATAATCAACAAATCCCCACGGCTTTCCCGTGTTTCCCCATTGTGAGCATTTTCGTGCATAAGGTTGCCATCAACCGTCAGGAAATTATCTGCCCATTGGTTTTCAATATGGCATAGCGCCCATTGACGGCGGCAAACCCGGAAATGCTGTAAGCCGGATAACTGTAAATAATCTTCTTCTTTATACGCCATCAAAAATCTCCGGTTCTAAACCTGAAAGGGGCTGCTGGATGATTTCATAATCATCCACACAAGTTGGCATTTGCTTTGGGTTTTTCAGCTGTGCATGGACAGAACGATGTACCTGAGCAGAGGAATATTGTCCTTCTTTGCAGTTATGCCGCCACCAGAATAATTTCCAAACTTCCATAGAACCATCTGGGCGGGCAGCGGAAGCGTCATTGACAAAAAGTGTTTGCAGGCATTGCTGAACAATTTGTGCATCTTCAGTGGAAAAACCGGTTTTCTCCGCTAATTGGACATTGATTGACCCTTTGATTTTATACAGCCCAAACCGCACAAAATGTTTTGTACCCATGGTATCCGATGCGCGGGCTTTATCCCCTTCTTCACCATTTACACTTTTGGTAATCTGCATATCTTCCACATCAACAGGGGAAAGGCTGACACCTTGGTGAATGGAAACTGGACCGCGTACACCCACAGAAAGCCCTTTTGTATCTTTAAACGCAAACACTTGACCAAAAGTGCGGACATCCAGCCAGGTCTGGCAAGCCTTTTGTGAAAGTATAGCAGAATCCTTTTCTTTGCCCAAAGTTTTAGAAGCGCGGTTACTCAGGCTGGTGCAGCCATCATCACAGCGGTCTGCTGATTGTACAAAGATAGCCTGACCAAGATCCTGCATTCGGTTACGGATTTTCCGTTTGATACATACATCGCTGATTTCGCCTAAGCCAGCGGAATCGGTGCGTGGGCTGTTGCCATTGAGGGGGTCGCCATTTGGATTCGCCATTGTCACAGATATAAAAGCGACAAAATCAATTTTGTTTTGCAAAATACTCATGTTAAAAAGTCCTCCTTATGATTTATCTGTTGAGTCAATATTTTCATCAGTAGCATCATGTTTTTCAGAACGGCGTACACGCTGGGTATAATACCCAAGAAGATAAACATCCTCCAGCTTGCGATCCAAATCTTCCTCACATTCTAAAAGTTGTTCGACAATTTCCGCACACAAGTTACGGTAATGGTTGCGCAGCCCTGGGGATAACTTGCTGTAATAGGGCAGTAAACGTTCTTCTAAAGTGCGCCAAACCGACATAGGACGCAAAGAGAAACGTTTTTGGAAACGCATTGCATTGGGTTCACGGGTTTCGTTGCTGCCATAAGCACTGCGCTCTACAATTTCAGCGATTGCCAGCAGCCGCCCAAATAAAAAACTGCGGTTTTTTTCGAGCTTATCCCGTTGGATGTTGGTTTCGTCCATCATGTTCCAATCCTCCTTAAAATGGTCAAAACGATATTTTCGTATTACTGCGCAAGCAGTGAATAACAAATCCCAGAATGGGTTTGCTTTGGAATTTTTCTTTTGTTCATTGAGATAAATAACCAGATTAGAAGCCTGTTCCACCAAAGCACGTTCGATATTAGTTGGGAAAAGTGAACCATCAATGCGGCAAGCCATCAAACGCTGCATTTGCTGGCGTAAGAATTTGGGGTCTAAATCAGGTTTGCCGTTCCGTGGGGAACCGAACGCCCAGTTGATAATTTGAAACAGTGTTGGTGATTGAATGCCGAATATTCCGTTTTCCCAGCAGCAGGTTTCTTCCCAACGGTAAAGCCGCTCTAAAAAGTCGGATGCAATCAATTTATTGAAATATGTGACAGATAAGCGACCGGTAGTTGCTGCATCAAAGGCAACAATAACCGCTTCATCTGCAGTTCTTAAATTTTGTTTCCAGCCCATTAGTGATTTTTTCAGTGCATCTTTATATGCTGTTGGGTCAGGCAGGGTATTGCTTTTTTTTCGTATCATTGGGGAGTCTGTTGGCTTGGGCAGTGGATTTCCTTGCGGATTCCAACAAAGAAAAGTACGTCCACCCCATATAACACCTTGGTTTGCGACCAGCCAACGAAGTGCATTATGTGCCTTTTGGGAGGCGGTATAGCTAATTGTTGCTGCCTGTTGTGCGTTCTGGAATCTGCCTAAATAAGTAAACCCTTTGTCATCATTGGAGGAAATAAGTTTTGCATTCCCGCTTGCGGCAACAATTCCTTTTGGATGCAGTTCAGTTGTTGGTTCAGTTTTACCAGAAATCATACATACACTGGATGACATTGCTTGCCGTACAGAAGCATAATACTGGATAAAGGATTCCATTAGTTTTTTGTCAGACCAGCATTCGCCTGTTTCATTTGGATCTGAATTCAACACATTCCAGCGAACAATTAGCTTTTCATCTTTTGGTTTGCCATTTTCCTGCAAATGAATGACTTCTATTCGGGATAAATCCTGCAAAATTGTGCCGCTGCGAACATATTGCAAAATAAGCGGCAATTTGGGATGTGCGTATGCAGACTGTGTCCAATCCTCTAAAAGTTTCAAATAAAGTGTATGTTTTTGGGTATCATATGGTGCAATATAGTCCAGCCGGTCACATAATGGATGGGCACAAGGCTTGCTTGTCCGGCTGGCAGATTCTTCGGTTACCGGAATAATGATTTTGGGCGCATCTTTGCCTAAATCTTTTGCGCTATAAAATTTCCCATGCGCATCAAGTACAATTTCAATTTGGGCGCGTGCCAACGCATGGGAGATCGGTGCAAGTGGTTCCAAGATACGCTTATTGGTGTCATCACCGCTAGATTCATATTCGCCAATTTTATGCTTCATGCAGTCATAGGTTTCACAGGCACTTTGCAAAAGTCCCATTTAGCATACCTCCCCAAATTCTTTTAGACCAGAAAAATTATCAGGTCCCACACCAAAGGGTTTGATATCCATATCCCGCAAAGTTTTAGTGACAGGGCAATCTTCTGGACGTAAAAATGTAATGACGCCTTTTTTCATCACAGGATACCAAAACCGTGCGGTCATTTTGCCTTGGGTTTCATCAGAAAATGCCTCATCTGCATAGGTAATACCATGGTACATTAGCCCAAAATTGATTTCATCAGGAATACCTGTTGGAGGAGCATGATAAAACCCAAAGTCATCTGTATCATCAAACGCACAAGGAACAACATATCCTTGACATTCACGGGTACCCAGAAAAATATCCCTGCGTCCGCCTTTGGCAATCATACGTTTTGCAATGTTATGATGTTTATTTTCATTGCGGTCAGCAGCCAATTCAGGACGGTTTTCATTCCATTCAAAATGAGCGCGCACACGATACCGGCAATCTTTGAGATAGGTATAAAAGGCCAAATCATTGGCATTGTCATGGTAATGGATTGGGCGAATCCCTTTGACTTCTGTGCGGATTGGATTCATAATTCGTACAGCATCAATATACCAGATGAATGTAGGTTTCCAAAAAACAGAAGAAATGATGCCTTTTAAAGCTTCATATGTGGGAATTTGATAGGTGCATTTTTCTCCGCCGATCCGCATAATTGGATCGGAGAAAAGTGCATAGTCACCATAAACCTCAAATTCAACAATGTTTGGGTATTGCAAAATTACACCTCCAAAAAATCTAAACTTGGCTTTGTCATAGAAAAGCCGGTTTTTTCATCATAATATCCATCCAGCGCATATGCTCCGCCATAAAGTGGAATCAGCCCGCGCTTTTCCAACAACTGTTCCACCTGATACCGGAATAGCGAAACAGTATATGGTTTTGCTTTTTTTAGGCATGACTGCAGGTAATCTGGGTTATATTTCGCCAAATCGCTGCCACAATCAAGGATAATCTGTTTTCCTTCACCATAAGGGGCAATCACATCAATTGTATTTCTATCAAAAACTGCAAAATTGTCACCTGCCTGTCGAAATGCCTGCCGGAAAAAGAAATATTCATCTTTATTTATGCTATCTGGCGAATAGCCTTGGTTGTATGCTAAAAGTGATAAAATAGATGAATGTTCATGGAATACATAATCATGGTAATGCTTTGGTGCGTCCCGATATAAGGCGTGGTAATAATAAGAAATTGCCTTATCAGAATCCAACCGATGGTCGAATTGTTCCGGATGTGATGAAAACGCATGGAAAAGTTCCAATGTTGCCGACCGCCCGCTATCAATATCAGCAAGTTTTTTCAGATCTTCATTTTGACAAAATGCAACATAAACCGGAACGATTTTGCCAGCTTCTCCACTGCGGTTGCAGCGTCCCGCGGCTTGTACCACACTATCCATGCCTGCGGCAAGCCGGATCACGCAGGCAAAAGAAATATCAATCCCCGCCTCAATCACCTGTGTAGAAACACAAATGGTTTTCCGGTTATCCTGTGAAAGGGAGGCACGAAGGTTTTGCAAAGTATCTTTTCGGTGTGCCATACACATTGCAGCAGATAAATGAAATAAATCAGTGTCTTGATTTTCCAGTAAATGCAGTAACATTTCTGCCTGTGCTTTTTTATTGCAAACAATCAGCAAGCTATTTCTATCTGCAAGGCATTCTGAAGCAAATGCGGCAATTTGCTCCAAGGATTTTGAGCCAATATCAATGATATTTGTCCGTTGGAAAGCCTTCCAGATAACGGGGTCATATGGTACAAGATCTGGAATTGGCGTATGCAGGGGATGCTCCAGGGTTTCCACACAAGGCTGGGTAGCGGAACAAAGGACAATGGTAGTACCGCAGACTTTCGCAAGAAAATTCATGGCAAGGGTAAAAAGGGACAACATTTTTGCTGGTATAGTCTGCACTTCATCAATGACAATAATACTGTTACATAACGCATGGAAGCGCCGGATTGCACTAGTTTTCCCCAGAAACAGGGTATGCAGTAATTGCACTTGGGTCGTAATAATAATCGGGGAATCCCAATTTTCAAGCAACAGTTCATGATGGTTAAGGTGTTCGTTGGATATGTTAGAGGTATTGTTCTGAATTTCCTGGATGATTTGTTCTGTTTCGGACAGATTGGAGTGATGCTCCAAAATAATGGAATCATCTTGTATAAAATCTCGAATAACATGGGCATTTTGATCCAAAATGCTAAGTAAGGGCGCAGTAAAAATAATATGTTGTTTATGGTATTCTTTTGCATGTGCCAGTGCATAACGCAGGGAAGAGAGGGTTTTACCACCGCCTGTTGGCACATTCAGTCGAAAAATACCACCAGATTGTTTTGCAGCAGCTTTGCATTGTGCGGAAATAGTTTGCCGTGCTTTATCAATTTCGGATATTTGTGGGAATACACATAATTTCTGTTCAACCCGTGCAAGGCATTCTGACCAAAGCTGATCAAGTTCGTCTTGGGTGCGTTTTTGCGGGAAAGCCTGATTGCGCATAAATTCGGCAGTATCCTGCCGGTCACCATCAATCACAGCAGATAAGATCAAACGACATAAAAGCCCAGAATAAAAATGAGTTTCCTCTTCATATTGGTCGCGATTCAGGTCTGTCATATTTGAAATACGCTCTAAAACAGGCGTTAATTGCTGCTCGGCTTCATAAAACCGCTGATCTAGTTCTTCTGATGAAACACAGCAGCGGAAAAATTCATTTACAGCCTGGTCATAATCAATGCCTTGTCGGGTAAGGCGTTCTTCAAAACCGTTTTTACCTTGTTCGCTGATGCAGTCAAATAAGCCATGGTGTCCACCGACGGCGACTGCCAGAACCTCGCATACAATATCAGCGAAACTTAAATCTGTACTTTTTTTGGCATGATAACGCTCCAGCAGCAAGCGCACCCCTGCAAAAGTATGGTTGACAGAACCGCGGGTTCCAATCTGACGGATTAAATAATTTTAGAATTTATCAGTATATTTACCAATATCATGAATCAGCCCGGTAAGATACCCGCTGGCAGCTAAGGATACAGGGGATAAAGCTTGCGCGGCATAAGCGGCAGTATTCTGGCAATGGGTTTCAACAGATTGTGTTCTTTGCTGTTCATCCATAGAGATGTGCGCCAAATATTGGGCCATTGTAAACCTCCTTGCAACATAAAAATATATGGAATTAAAGATGTTAAAGTGCATAGAAAACACCTTGTAAAATCGAATGTAATTGTATATAATGATTATAACATATGTTCACTTGAATTGGAAGCAAATTTACGAAAAAAATTAAAAAATTTATCGAAAATTTAAAGAAAAATAAAAAAAGCATCGAATTGATAACAAATAACAATTACAAATAAAAAACAACGCAGCCCAAACTTGGCACTGCGTTGTTTTTCTTCCCTCTCTTTTCTCGGACAAAGC
The DNA here is from genome assembly GCA_910584935.1 of uncultured Butyricicoccus sp. Taxonomy (GTDB): domain Bacteria; phylum Bacillota; class Clostridia; order Oscillospirales; family Butyricicoccaceae; genus Butyricicoccus_B. The sequence continues at coordinate 10,086 of CAJUDU010000033.1, forward strand.
CCTAGAAGTTATTTCTTCAGGGCATCGATATAGGTCATAAGAAGTTCCACCGATTTTTCGACGCCTAACCGACCGGAATTGACACACAAATCATAATGGTCACATTTGCCCCAAGCCTTGCCGGTGTAGTAATTATAGTAAGTGGAACGCTGTTTATCCATTTTTTCGAGTGCGGCTTCAGGGGATTTCCCTGTAATTTCATAATCCCCACAAGTTTGGATGCGGTGCACACGGTCTTCCAAAGAACCATGGATAAAGAAATCAAATTTATTGGTGCATTCCCGCAGCACATGGTCTGCACAACGCCCAACAATGACACAAGGACCGCTTTCAGCAGCTTCACGCACAACTTTTGCCTGTGCCAGATAGAGCTGGTCAGTCAGGCTCATGCCATTGAGTCCAGTGGAACCGAACATGGTCAAAGAATACAGGAAGCTGTTGGTTGCGCGTTTGTCAAGCTGTTCAAACAGTTCTTCACTAAAGCCGGATTTTTTTGCGGCACGGGTGATGAGTTCCCGGTCAAAGAAGGAAATGCCAAGGCGAAGCGCTAATTTATGTCCAATTTCGCGCCCACCGGTGCCATATTGTCTGCTAATTGTGATTACGAGGTTATCTGTCATGACCAATCCCTCCATTCCGCATCTGGCTTATACAAAATAACCAACTAACTGTATTTCTATTATCGCTGATTTCGTGTGATTTGTCAAGATTCCATGTTGGATTTTATCAATACTGTTATCTGTTTGTAACCTTTTTACAAGCTGTCTGTCAGAAGCATCTGCCCGACCGTGTCAATATTGCCTGCGCCCATGGTTAAAATCAGGTCGCCCGCCCGAGCAGTTTTTTGCAGAAATGCAGCAATTTCTTCAAATGAATCAAAACATTTTGCGCCGGGCACCTGTGCTGCTAAATCTGAAGCGTAGATGCCAATAGTATTTTGCTCGCGGGCAGCATAGATTGGCGCCAGTACAGCAAGGTCGCAGCAGCGTAATGCGCTGACAAATTCATCAAAAAGCGCCTTTGTCCGCGTATAGGTATGGGGCTGGAATGCACAAATAATCCGGTCAAAACCCATTTCCCGTGCGGCGGCAAGAGTTGCCCGCATTTCGCTGGGATGGTGCGCATAATCATCGACCACCAAAGCGCCGCAAGGCAGCGTGCCAAGTTTTTGGAACCGGCGGGAAGAACCAGTGAAAGCGTTCAGCCCAGTGCCGACTTGTGTGCCATCTAATCCTAAAAAGGCGGATACTGCGCAGCAAGCAAGTGCGTTAAGCATATTGTGCCGTCCTGGGACAGATAGTGTTACTGCGGCATACTTTTCACCATGTACAATCACATCAAAGCTGTAATATCCATTTTTGACTGATATGTTTTCCGGATAAACGTCAGCTTGGGGGCTGGTGCCAAAGGTAACGGTTTTCCGGTTTACCCCATGGACAGCCTTCATGGCATTTGGGTCATCCGCATTGACAACGACTACGCCATTTTCTGGTGTGCGCAGGCAAAATTCATGGAATGAATGGATAATATCATCTAAATCTTTAAAGAAATCCAAATGGTCAGCTTCAATATTTAAAATAACAGCGATAGTTGGGGAAAAACATAAGAAAGAATTACAGTATTCACAAGATTCTGCCACAAAACAGCCTTTGCCGCCGATGCGCAATGTCCCGCCGATGGCAGGCAGATGGCTGCCAACCATAACTGTTGGATCAAGGCTGGCATGCATGGCAATTAAACTCATCATAGAAGTCGTTGTGGTTTTGCCATGGGTGCCAGATAAGCAAATGACCTCCTGATAATCTTTCATCAGGCTGCCCCAGGCTTCTGCGCGTTCCATAACCGGGATGCCCCGTTCATGTGCGCGAATGATTTCCGGATTATCATCATGGACAGCGGCTGTGCGAATAACCAGTGCTGCATTTTCCACATTTTCAGGCAGATGGGCATAGGTGATTTTTGCGCCCAGCCGTTCCAGCCGTTCGGTTACGGCAGAATGTGCCCGGTCAGACCCGGTAACAGGCATCCCCAGTGACAGCAGCAGTTCCGCCAGCGAGTTCATGGATACGCCGCCAATGCCGATCAAATGCGCAGTTTTTTTCCCGTCTATAAAAAACTTCAAAGAATGTTCCATTTTCAAATTCCTCCAAAATATATGCGGCAGGCTTGCCCCTGCAAAATTTTTTTCGTGTACCAAGTATATTATATGCCATATGGATCAAAATATAAATAGCGAATCTCCCTGAATCGGACACTTGATAAGGAGCAATCAATTATGGAAATCACCGACATTAAGTTTCGCCATTTTCACGATGAAGGACGGCTGCGAGCTTTGGTATCCGTCACCTTTGATGATGTTTTTGCTGTGCATGACATCAAAATCATTGATGGACAGGACAGGCTGTTCTTGGCAATGCCATCCCGCCGGATGCCTGATGGGCGGTATCGGGATATTGTACACCCAATTGGGCCGGCACTGCGTGAAAAATTGGAGAAAAATGTGTTGCGCGCTTATGAGGAGCAGCAGCACCCGATGTGAGCCATCCGGCTTATGCCACAAAATGTAACAAGGGCGGGCAGGAAAAAACGGTTTTCCCGGGCGTATTCCACAAAAGCTGCGCAAGAATCAGCTAGCACAAACCGAAAGAGTCCGGTATAATAATAATCGAAGGACAGAACGGATTATCAAAATATTCATGGATTCATTCTTTCTCTATCTCTTTATTTCCTGCGCAAAAGCCGTCCCCAACGCCGGGGGCGGCTTTTGTTTTGCCTGTTTCCAGGGTACCATATCACTTTCTTTGCAAAAACACGGTTTTGCACATTGCTTTTTGGGCAAAATTATAGTAAACTAAACATCAGTTGCCGGGTCTGTCGCCAGCGTTTTTATGGGATTTCCGGAAGCAATATGGAATCTTAATTGAAATGGTCGAATATTGAGGCTTTTCCTGGCGGTTCTTTCGTGCATTATTACAGCTTGATATATCATACCGATTTGGTGTATATTATACCTATACGATACCGAATGTCATATAAGGAGGCGAATTTTCCCAGATTATGAATAGATTCGTTTATGCAGACAACGCGGCAACCACGCCGGTTTCCAGTTCTGTATACGATGCCATGCAGCCTTGGCTGCGTGATTTTTATGGCAACCCATCTTCACTTTACCGCACAGGCAACCAGGCGCGTCGCGCCATGCAGCACGCCCGCAGTCAAGTGGCTGAGGCGCTCCATGCAGCCAGCCCAGAGGAAATCATTTTCACAGGCGGCGGCTCGCAGGCGGATAACCTTGCCATTTCCGGTTTTGTCAAGGGTGCTTCCGCCAAAGGGCGCAAACATATTGTCACATCCCGTATTGAGCACCATGCTGTGCTGTATACCTGCGAAGCCCTTGAAAAAGAAGGATTCCCGGTCACTTACCTGAACGTGGACAGCCAGGGCCATGTGGATTTGGAACAGCTGAAAGCAGTGGTTTCTGATGAAACTGCTCTTGTCACGATTATGGCGGCAAACAATGAAATTGGTACCGTACAGGATATTACAGCCATTGCGGAGATTGCTCATGCCCATGGCGCGGTGTTTCATACAGATGCGGTGCAAGCCATTGGGCATATCCCGATTGATGTACAAGCAATGGGGATTGATATGCTTAGCCTGTCTGCCCATAAATTCCATGGGCCAAAAGGGATTGGCGCATTATATTGCCGTAAAGGCATTGCCTTAAAGCCGCTGGTTTATGGCGGCGGGCAGGAAAAAGGTTTATGTTCGGGCACAGAAAATGTTGCGGGCATGGTTGGGCTTGGGCAGGCAATTGCTGACGCGACAGGGGATAACCTTGCCCCCAAAATGGATTATGTCAGAAAGCTGACACAGCGTTTGGTAAATGGCATTTTGAAAATCCCATACACCCACTATACAGGCGATCCGGAAAACCGGCTGCCTGGCACAGCATCGTTTGTCTTTGAAGCGGTTGAAGGGGAAGGGCTTATTTTATATTTGGATAATGCAGGCATTTGCGGATCAACAGGTTCCGCTTGTTCCACCGGTTCGTTAGATCCATCCCATGTGCTGATGGCAATCGGTTTGCCGCATGAAATTGCACATGGCTCGTTGCGCCTGACCCTTAGTGAACAAAATACCGAAGAAGATGTCGATTATTTGATTGAAACTGTGACAAAAGTTGTTGGTACTCTGCGTGCCATGAGCCCAGTTTGGGTGGATGGGAAACCAAACCTTGTTGCGGCGCATGAATTAACCAATCATTGAAACAAAGCCATTTTAGGAAAGGACTTGAAAGCATATGGCGATGGAATACAGCGAAAAAGTTTATGACCATTTTACAAACCCGCGTAATGTCGGCGAACTGCCGGATGCAAATGGCATTGGCGAGGTTGGCAACGCAAAATGCGGCGATATTATGCGTATTTATCTCAAGGTGACAGATGACGGCGTGATTGAGGACGTCAAATTTAAAACCTTTGGCTGTGGCGCCGCGATTGCGACGTCCTCCATGGCAACTGAAATGGTAAAAGGCAAAACCATTGAAGAAGCGCTCAAACTCACAAACAAAGCGGTTGCGGAAGCATTGGATGGGCTGCCGCCAGTCAAAATGCACTGTTCTGTGCTGGCAGAGGAGGCGCTGCGCAGCGCCATTGCCGATTATTACCGCAAAATGGGCAAAGATCCCGGCCCGATTTTAGGGTGCAGTATGGATTGCGCCCATTGCCATGAACATGGCTAAAAGGGCGATTTTACTAGACTCGTGCTTTAGACTGCGGGATGTAATGGTATAAATAACAGGGCAGATTGAAAAATCTGCCCTGCGTGTATTGCTGCCTGCCTCCTAATGACTGGGAGAGCAGGCTATATGTTGTGATGCCCTGCAAAAGGCAGCATAAAACGACAAGGGGTTTCCCTTATGATGAATCTGGGTGATACAATAAAATGCTGGATATTACATTAACCATAACACAAACTGCTGCATATCGGGAGTTAATGCAAGGCGTCCATGGTGGGCAGACGCCTGCGATGGCTGTTGGGCTGCCGCCGGTGTCCAAAGCCCAGATTGCTGCTGCAATTCATTTGGAAACCGGGCAGCCTGTTGCTGTGCTGACCGACGATGAATCTGCAGTGCGCCGCCTTGCGGATGATATTGCGGCGTTTTCTGGGAAAACTGCTTTACGCGTTCCAGAGCGCGATTTTGTCATGCTTGGAGTGGAATCATCTTCCCGTCAATTTGAACAGGCGCGGATTTCTGCGCTGTGGGGCTTGCTGGAGCATCCGCCGGTGGTTGTTGGGTCGGTTGCTGCTTTTACCCAGTCCTGCATTCCGCCATGGGCATTGCGGCAGGCTGCTTTTACAATGACAGCGGGACAGTCCCAACCGCTGGCGGATATTGTTGCCGCACTGACAGCCGCTGGTTATCAGCGCAGCACACAGGTGGAAGGTGCGGGGCAGTTTTCTATCCGCGGCGGCATTTTAGACCTGTTTCCGCCGCAGGAACGTGCCCCTGTTCGTATTGAATTTTGGGGTGACGATATTGATTCCATGGCATATTTTGATGTCGGTTCCCAACGACGTGGTGCGGCAGTGGAGTCACTGACTTGTTTACCCTGCATGGAAGCCCTGCCCGGTATGGCGGAAGGCGGTGTGGAGGGTTTATGCGAAAAGCTGTTTTCTGCTTTGCGCACTCGCCGCAAAAAACATCCGGATTTGGAGAAAAATATTCTGCGGGATGCCGAACGCCTGCGCGAAACCGGCTTGCTTGCCGCAGCTGACAAATACCTGCCGCTGATTTATCCGGAAAATGCGTCTGCATTTGATTACCTGCCAGATGACTGCATCATTTTGCTTGATGATACACCCCGCCTGCGCGAGGCAGCAAAAGGGTTTGCCATGCGGCTGGAAAGTGATATTGAAGCTTTGACCGAACGCGGGGAGCTGCCGCCAACTGAGGGGTATGCAATACCTTTTTCAAAGCTTTGCCGCACGCTGAACCAGCGCCCCACAATCCGGATGGATACATTCTTAAATTCTATCCCAGAGCTTGCCCCTAAAACCCTTGTGAACTTTACGATTACGCAGATGAACGCCTATGGCGGCAATATGGATATGGCAGCAGCGGATATTTCTGCTTGCATCAGCCGGGGGCGTGCAGTAGCTGTGCTGTGCGCTTCAGAAATGCGCTGCCGTGGGATGTTTGATGTGCTTGACCAGCATGGCGTACCGGCACGGCTCAGCCCAAAACTGCCGCCTGCCGGGCGTGTGCATATTATGGAAGGCTGTTTGAGTGCCGGGTTTGAATTCCCAACGCCTGAACTGACGGTGATTACAGAAGGACAGGTGATTGCGCGGCGTGCCGCAAGGCGTGCAAAAGCAAAAAAATCCGGGCGCGACCATGTCAAAAGCTACACAGACTTAACCCCAGGGGATATTGTTGTCCATGAGCATCATGGCATTGGGCGGTTTGTTGGCATGGAAAGTTTACAGGTGGACGGTTCCACCCGTGATTTCATTAAAATTGCATTTGCGGGTTCAGATTTTTTATATGTCCCGGCGACAAGCTTGGATTTAATTTCTAAGTATATCGGGGGTTCTGGCGAACCAGAAAAAACAAAACTGAACAAATTAGGCGGCACAGATTGGAACAAAGCCCGCAGCCGTGCCAAAGCCGCAGCAAAAGAACTTGCCGCAGGGCTGATTCAGCTTTATGCGGAACGCGCCCAATTAAAAGGGTTTGCTTTCCCGCCAGATAATGATTGGCAGCGGGAATTTGAAGATTCATTCCCTTATGATGAAACCGATGACCAGCTTCGTTGTACGGCTGAGATAAAATCCGATATGGAATCTGACCGCCCAATGGACCGGCTGCTTTGTGGTGACGTTGGGTTTGGTAAAACAGAAGTGGCATTGCGTGCTGTTATGAAATGTATTTTAGCGGGCAAACAGGCGGCAATCCTTGTGCCGACAACGGTACTGGCACGACAGCATTACTTGACTTCCAAAAGCCGTTTTTCAGCATATCCGATGAATATTGAATTGCTTTCTCGGTATAAAACCAGTTCCGAGCAGAAAAAAATATTAGAACAGCTGCAAACTGGCGCCATTGATCTGATTATTGGTACACATAAACTGTTTAATAAAAAAATAAAATTCTATGATTTAGGATTGCTGGTCATTGATGAGGAACAGCGTTTTGGGGTTTCTCATAAAGAAGCGCTGAAGGAATTGAGCAAGCAAGTGGATGTACTGACCTTATCTGCAACACCCATCCCGCGCACCTTGAATATGGCATTATCCGGCATACGGGATATGTCCGCGATTGAGGAGCCGCCGCATGACCGGCACCCAGTGCAGACCTATGTGCTGGAGTATGATGAGGTATTGGTTTTGGATGCGATCCGGCGGGAACTGGCACGTGGTGGACAGGTTTATTATTTGCATAATATTGTGGAATCCATAGAACATACAGCATCTGCGCTGCAAAAACAGCTCCCAGATGCCCATATTGCCATTGCCCACGGTAAGATGAGCCAAAAGGAATTGGCGTCTGCGATGTCCCGCATGGCAGATGGCGAAATTGATATTTTAGTCTGTACCACCATTATTGAAACAGGGATTGATATTCCAAATGCGAATACATTGATTATTGAAAACGCGGATAATATGGGTTTGGCACAGCTCCATCAGATTCGCGGGCGTGTTGGGCGTTCCAGCCGCCGTGCGTTTGCCTATCTCACATACCGGCGCGGGCGGGTGCTGAGCGAAATTGCCCAAAAACGATTAAGCGCGGTACGGGAGTTTGCGGAATTTGGTTCTGGGTTTAAGATTGCCATGCGTGATTTGGAAATCCGTGGCGCAGGCAATGTGTTGGGACCAGAGCAGTCTGGGCATATGATGAGCGTTGGGTATGACCTATATCTAAAACTGTTGGAAGAAGCTGTTTTAGAGGAACGCGGCGAAACACCGCCAAAACGGGTGGAATGTGCGGCAGATTTGGCACTTTCCGCAAATTTGCCTGTGGAGTATGTTTCTGACCCAGGGCAGCGGGTAGACCTATACCGCCGTATTGCGGCGATACGTTCTGAGGACAGCCGCAGTGATATTTTGGATGAACTCATAGACCGCTATGGGGAACCGCCAGCACCAGCAGTAGCACTGCTGGATATTGCGCTATTGCGGGCAGAAGCATCCGCAGCAGGCGTCAGCGAAATCAAACAGGATAAAGGACGGCTTCAAATTACATTCCAGCAAGCTGATTTTTCAAAATTAAGCGGCATTTGCAATGATGCGGATTATAAGGGGCGTTTGCTGCTGAATGCAGGCAGTCAGCCTTATATTTCACTGCGTTTGAACCCGGATGAAGCTCCATTGCCAATGGCACGCGCATTGATCGCGAAATATACTGCATAAAATAGGAAAACCCTGCTGTACAAATGCTGTACAGCAGGGTTTTTGCTCATGATGGCTGTTATGCGTTTTCGGTATGCCTACCGCAATGGTGTTCTCCGCAGCCATGACTGCCGCAGGTATGTTCTTCTTCGCCATGTGCATGGTCATGATGGCTGCAATGTACATCCGGGTTAAATGCCAACTTGCCCGCAAGTAATGCTGCCACAGCTTCGTCTGCCTGTCCGGACACGCCGCCATACAGAGCAATCCCTGCCGCGGCAAGCGCGGACTGTGCGCCGCCGCCAATACCGCCGCAAATCAATGCATCTGCATGGAGTGCGTGCAGGATGCCAGCCAATGCGCCATGGCCGCTGCCATTTGTGCCCACCACTTGGGAGGAGATTACCTGATCATTTTCTACATCATAAACCTTGAACTGTTTTGTGTGTCCAAAGTGTTGAAAAATATCTCCATTTTCATAGGTAACTGCGATTCTCATAACCGTTTCTCCTTTTTCTTTGGTATACATCTGCCGAAACTGCCGTTTCACGCACGTGTTATAATTTTATTACATTAAATAAGATATTTTTTACAGGATATCCGCCAGATATTCTTCGGCATAATGGATGGCTTGCGCGCCATCGGCTACAGCGGTCACAATTTGCCGTACCGCTTTTGCCCGTACATCGCCCACAGCAAATACACCGGGGATATTGGTTCGCGTAGTTTCATCTGCCATGATGTAACCGGCAGGGTCAAGCGTAAGCTGACCTTTGACGAGTTCTGTTGAAGGCTTACGCCCAATGCTGACAAAAATGCCATCACAGTCAAGGGTTGATTGCTCGCCGGTTTGTGTATTGCGCAGCCGGATTGTATTTGTTTGCTCACCATGCAAAAATTCAGTTGGTGTGCAGTTCCAAAAGAAATCCACATTTGCGGCAGTCATTAAAGGCTTATGATAGATTTTGGTTGCCCGCAGGGTATCCCGCCGGTGGATAATGGTCACTTGTTTGCAAAGATGGGAAAGCAGCAAAGCATCTGCTGCAGCGCTGTTACCGCCGCCAATGACAACGGTTTTTTTGTTCCGGTAAAACATCCCATCACAGGCGGCACAATAATGGACGCCATGCCCTGCCAGTTCCTTTTCACCAGCAATACCGAGTTCCCGCGGGCTGGCGCCGGTGGCAAGCACAATGGTTTTGCATTTCAAAACGCCTTCACTGGTTTGCACTGATTTGATTTCACCGGAAAGTGTACAAGATAATGCCTGTGCCAAGTGGGTTTTGGCACCGAAATGTTCTGCGCCTTTCCGCATTTTTTCGCTGAGCAAAAAGCCGTCTATTCCTTCATCAAAACCGGGATAATTATCAATTTGTTCGGTCAGTGCCATTTGCCCGCCAGCGGATAGTTTTTCCAAAAGAATAACATCTAAACCTGTCCGTGCCGCATATAATGCGGCGGTATAGCCGCCAGGCCCGCCGCCAATGATAATCATATCATAGATATGGTCTGTGGCATTTTGCGGGGTTTGGTGTTCATGCAGTGCCGTTTTCAGAAAAGCATCAAGCTGCGCTTTGGATTCTGGTGCAACAGTAGAACCAAGAAGCTTCCCATGGTGGTAAAGCAGCAGAGTAGGAACCAATTCAATTTTTTCTTTTTCAGCTAAGGCAGGTTCTTCATCAATATTGATCTGTCCGATGCACAGTGTGTCTTGATATTGTGCCGCTGTCTGCGCTAAAGCAGGCGCAAGGCGGCGGCAATAGGTACACCATGGCGCCCAAAATTCTACCAGCACAGGCTTGTCAGATTTTTTGACCGCATTATGGTACATTTCGGAATTCATCGATAAAACAGGCATATTTTTCAGCTCCTCTATTTTGATTATGCTTAGTATATCCCGTTTTTTGAATTTACGCCGGAACGACGCTGCACTTTTGCGGGAAATATCCCCGATTTAACATAGAAACAGTATTGTTTTTACAAAAAATATTCATTTTCGCGCCGCTGGGACAGCTTGGCGGAAAACGCCTTTGCAAATGCCTGATATGCAGGCACATCCATATTTTTTGCGCCCACAGGGCAGCAGCGAATGCAGCGGAAACAGGATAAACATAAATTCTCATCTACATGACTGACATTTTGGGCGTCAATGGCATAGACAGGGCATTGGCGGGCGCATAAACCACATTGGATACATGAATCATTTGTCAGCGGATAAAATTGCCCACGTTTGCCGCCCTCACGGTAAGGCTTGTTGCCAGGAACGGAGATGGGTTTCAAGCTGCCTTGCTGTAACTTTTCCAGGGCTTGTATGGCAAAATCCTGGTCTTGAGATAAATCATTTACGTCGGGGCGGTTTATTTGGATTTCACCATAGGTATGCCGTGCGACAAGCGCCGCGGCAGCAAAGGGGATAAATCCATTTGTCTGCACAATATCAGACATTTCCAATAGCGCATCATCATAATGACGGTTGCCATAGGTCACAGTGATGATACAAGGGGTATCATGCCCGCGCAGTGCATCCAAGCGTGCAGCAAAGCCTTCATATAGGCGTCCGCCATAGACAGGCGCACTGAATACAACCAGGCTGTCTGCATCAAATGGCGCAGGCGCTGGGGCATCCAAACAGGTCAAATCATACGATACGGCATCTGGTGAAATGGCACGGGCAATGGTTTCAGCTCCGGTTTTGGAAGTGCCGGTCGGGGAGAAATAAACAGCAAATACATTTTGCATGATATGTGCTCCTTTTCAGGTTAATCAATCGGTTTATTAGGCTCCTGTTCACAGTAAGCACAGCGATAGCGACCATTTTCACTGAGGTAAAAAATATGCTCTATCTCCTCATCCGAGGTAATGCAGCGTGGGTTTTTGCAGCGAATCACATTGACCAGCTTACGCGGCTTTGCGAGTTTTTTCTTTTCTACAATCATACCGCCCCGGATGGTATCCACCGTGATATCCGGGTCAACATAACCAAGTACGTCCAAATCCAAATCAATAAGCCCTTCAATTTTGATGATATCTTTATGTCCATATTTGCCGCTGCGCGCATTGCGAATGAGTGCAACACAGCAGTCCAGCCGGTCGAGGTTGGCAAGATGATAAATCTGCATACCAGTGCCGGCTTTGATATGGTCAATGACAACACCATCCCGTATCGAATCAATATTCAGCATTTTGGTGTATTCCTCCTTTTGGGTTTATTTTGTCAGCCCCAGCAAGGTCATAATCAGCGCCATACGTACATAAACGCCGTTTTGTGCCTGCTCAAAGTAGGCAGCACGCGGGTCATCATCAACTTCCAGTACAATTTCATTGACACGGGGCAGCGGATGCAGCACAGCCATATTGGGTTTGGCAAGCGCCATTTTCTTTTCAGTTAGGATATAGGCATCTTTTAACCGGATATAATCTTCTTCGTTGAAAAAACGTTCACGCTGCACGCGGGTCATATACAGGATATCAAGCAACGGCATCGCGTTTTCAAGGCTGGTGACTTGTTCATAAGGAATTTTTTTTGGTTCCAATACTTCGCTAATCACATAATCTGGTACGCGCAGCTCTTCTGGGGAAATCAGAATGAATCGGATGCCCGGATAGCGGGATAGGGATTTGATCAGTGAATGCACGGTGCGCCCGAATTTTAAGTCACCGCATAAGCCAATGGTCAGGTCAGACAGGCTGCCCATACGGCGGCGGATGGTCATCAAATCAGTCAAGGTCTGGGTAGGATGCTGGTGCCCGCCGTCACCGGCATTGATGACGGGGATGCGGGAATAACGTGCGGCACGCAGGGGTGCGCCTTCTTTGGGGTGGCGCATAGCAGCAATATCCGCATAGCTGGAAATCACACGGATTGTATCAGCAACACTTTCGCCTTTGGCGGCGGAGGATGAATCCGCGCTGGAAAAACCAAGCACAGAACCGCCAAGGTTCAGCATCGCAGCTTCAAAGGACAGGCGGGTACGGGTGGATGGTTCATAAAACAAAGTCGCCAATTTTTTATGGGCGCAAACATTTTGGAAGGCGGTTGGATTTTCAGCAATCTGGTCAGCTAAATACAGCAGGGCATCAATTTCTTCCACAGAAAAATCGAGCGGGTCAATCAAATGTCGCATAATTTCCTCCCTTGGTTTCAGGTATACTTCTATGATAGTATCCCGCAGGCTTTTTGTCCACCCTTTTTTGTTGTTCGGATGAGGGGATAACACAATCTGTGCAGAAAAGAATTGCGAAAACCAGCGCAGTCGTTTATAATAAAAGTAAGGAGGCGAATGCAATGGAAAAAAAGACACCGATTTTAATCCCCAGTTCAACGGGCAAGGTTTCGCTGAAAGCAGTTCACGGGCATTTTTCAACAAGTCATTCCCATGTTAATTTTTATATTGACATGACAGACATTAAGAGCAATGCGCGTGTCGCGGAGGAAATTGCAAAAATGCTGGCGCATCAGTATAGTTCATCCACAGAGGTAAAAGCAATACTTTGCCTGGATGGCACTGTGCTCATTGGCGGTTTTCTTGCCCAGGAACTTTCCAAAGGGAATATCCGCGGCGTGAACCGGGGCGAACCAATCTATGTGCTGACGCCGGAATATAACTCAGCAGGGCAGATGATGTTCCGTGATAATTATACATCGATTATCAACAACCAGAATATTATCCTGCTTATGGCTTCGGTTACAACCGGCATGACCGTGCAGCAGGGTGCGGAGTGCATTAGCTACTATGGCGGGCGGCTGCGCGGCATATCCGCGATATTCAGCGCGCTGGATAAGGTGGATGATATGCCCATCCATTCGCTGTACCATATCAATGACCTGCCAGGTTACAGCAGCCATCCGGCATCCCAGTGCCCGGCGTGCCGCCGCGGTGAAAAACTGGATGCCATTATCAATGGCTTTGGGTATTTTAAAATTTGATATCAGCCTGTCCCCGTTTTCAGATTTTTCTGTAAACGGGGAATTTTATTGCGTGAAAAAATTGCGTATCCATACATCTTGTGTTATCATAGATATGGATAATACTATAGAAGCCATTAAGGGCGAAAAAAAACAGATAAAAAGTGAGGAGGAATGCCGGATGAAAACGTACCGGGAGAGCATCATAGGGGAAAACAGGGCTGGAAAGCAGGTAGAACGGTATATGTTGGAAGGCGGCGGGTTACGCGCAGCTGTCCTCACCTATGGCGGCACACTGCAAAGTCTTTGGGTTCCAGATAAACAGGGCAATATGATAGATATCGTATTAGGATGCGAAACCATTGAAGCCTATGAAGCCCAAGGGGGATTCCTTGGGGCGCTCATTGGGCGGTATGCAAACCGCATTGAACGCGGAAAATTTGTGCTGGATGGTGAAACCTACCGTTTGTGCCGCAATGAAGGCAAAAACCATTTGCATGGCGGCAAAAAAGGCTTTGACCGGCGGATTTGGTCGCCAGAAATACAGGCAGATGGTTTGCATCTGCGTTTGACCAGCCGGGATGGGGAAGAAGGGTACCCAGGCGCGTTGAAAGTTGAAGTGATTTATTCCTTGCGGGACAATGCGCTGGAAATCACATATTGGGCACAGGCATCCGGAAACACACTGTGCAATCTGACAAACCATAGTTATTTTAACCTTGCAGGGCATGACAGCGGCGATATCTTGGGGCAGGAAATTCAGATTAACGCGGAATATTATACGCCGGTTGACGCGGCGTCTATCCCGCATGGGGCGTTTGCCAGTGTCGAAGGTACGCCGATGGATCTGCGTGAACGCACACCGATTGGGCTGCATATCCAGGATGATTTTGAGCAGCTCCGGTTTACACGCGGTTATGACCATAACTGGGTATTAAGCGGCATACCAGGGGTGATACGCCCTGTGGCGCAGGCATGGTGCGCGCAAACCGGCATTACAATGGTTTGTGAAACCACCCAGCCAGGAATGCAGTTTTATACAGGCAATAATTTGGACGGCACGATAGATGGCAAAGATGACACACATTATGAATGCTGGACAGGGTTCTGTTTGGAAACCCAGGCGTTCCCAAACAGCATCAATTGCCCGGAATATCCACAAGCTATCCTGCGTGCTGGGGAAACCTACCGGCAAAAGACCATTTACCGGTTTGGCATCGAATAAACCCTTTAGTTATCTCCATATAAAAAATCCCGTTTTGTGACAAACGGGATTTTTTCATGCCGAAAAATAATTGAAAGCGATTTGCCGTTATATCATATCTGCAAAAACTTCATCAAGTTCAATCAGCAGGTCGTCATAAAGGCTGCATTTGAATGCTGTGATCAACGCGGCACGTTCTTCTTCCTTCATCATTTCCAGTTCATAATCTGGGCGGATGGCATAAGCTTCATGCAGGGTAAACTTCCCATCTTCCAGCAGATATTGTTCAATGGATTTGCTTTCTGGACTGACAATCCAATATTCCCGCACACCGCATTGTTCATAGACATCTTTTTTATGGGTACGGTCATTTTTCATGGTGTTGGGCGAGAGTACTTCCACCACCAGATCCGGTGCGCCATGGATGCCATTTGCTTTGATTTTGTTTTTGTCACAGACAATTGTCATATCCGGAACGAAGTGGTCTTTTTCGGTTAAAAAAATGATTTCACCATCCGGAAACGGCTTACAGTTTTTCCCCTTCAAATAAGAGTCTATCCCGAAATTAACGATGAACACGAATGAGCTTACGCCAGACA
>CAJUDU010000034.1 GCA_910584935.1 uncultured Butyricicoccus sp.
TCAGAAGATGTAACCGCCCCAAGTTGCCCCGCATCAAAACAACAGCAGCGGATAGCATCTTGTGCGCAGAGTTTTTCATATGCAGCGCCAAGCCGACGGGAAAGCTGCACAGAATGCGCATTAAAAATTTCCCCAAAGGGTGAGGTTTGCAATGTCTGCCCATTGAGTGGCATCGGTGATACAACCAGTACCTGCGGCTTGCCGCGCAGATTCCATATGCCAGGGCTGCGCACAATATAAATCAGGCGGCGCATTCCCTTGACCACATCCTCGACTGATAGACCCAAACGGGATTTCAGGTCATTGGTACCCAGCATAATGACCACCAAATCAAGTGGATCATGGGTTTTCAGCATGATGGGAAGCTGTTCGCTGCCGCTGCTCCAGCCGTCATAGCCATCGCTATAAGCGGTGGTACGGCCATTTAAACCGCATTCAATGATTTCATATTTCTCTGCTGGAAGCAAGGTGCGCAGCAGCCCTGTATACCGGGTATCAGCCGGATACCGACCTTCTGTCAGTGGGTTATAGCCCCATGTGTTGGAATCGCCAAAAAACAGGATATGTTTCACAGTACCCAACCTCCTTTTTTGTTCCCTAAAATGTCCTTTTAGGGTTTGTCGGGATATGCCGAATCCCTCTAAACATAGAGTAGCGGAAATATGGCAGGAAGTCAACATTTATAGCGAAAAAAAAAGAAAAAGAAGTCTGGGGGATTTGCTCTCCCAGACTTCAGTTTTTGTTTTATCCAGCAGCCTGCGCATCATAAGCGCGGCGCACAAGGGTTGCAAGTTGGTCAGAACAGGAAGTCCCTTTGCCGCCGCAGTCAATGCCCTTGAACAGGCGCTCCACCTGTTCCACTGTCATGCCTTCCACAGCGCGGCTGATGGCTTCAAGGTTGCCCGGGCAGCCGCCTTGGAAATGCACATTATGCAGCACATTGCCTTCCAAATCGAATGTAATCTGGCGGGAACATACGCCGTGTGGTTTGAACTGATAATGCAACACAGCCCATCTCCTTTAAAAAATGGTTTTTATCTATTGTACGCGGACGTGGTAAAATTGTCAAGCATTCGGTTTGGCAATCAGCGCGGAACTAAACCCATCGAGCATAAGTCCCAAAATCAAAAGCGTCGGCCGTCTGCGAAAAATACCATCTGTTTGTCAAAATGCGGTTTCATCAGGTTCACCGCTTTCTGTTGTGATGATTTTAACAGCAAAACCACAAAAATATCTAAATCAGGACAGCACCATATGGCGTGCTGTCCTGATTTTTTTTGCCGCAGGGCAGGAGGGATATGCTATATTGTAATAATTTTTGTATCTGCTGCAAAAACTGCTTTGAGAAAAGGAGCTGATAACTATGCCATATGCCAATTCATCTTATCGCACCGACCTTGCAGTGGAATCACTGGAAATGTCCCGCCGTCAGGCACATATTGCAGACAAGCTGCCAGGCGTTCGCAGCGAGGAAAAAGAATTGGAAGGTTTTGCGCTGACATCGGTTGAAATACTGGATGAACATGGTGCGGAACTCATTGGGAAACCCATTGGGAAATATGAAACCCTTTCGCTGAAAGGGCTGATGCGCCGTGAAGAAGATGCGTTTCAGCGGGCGTGTCGTGCGCTTTGCGGGCTGGTGCGCGACCTGCTGCCAGAAGACGTAGCAAAGCCTGTGCTGGTCATTGGGCTTGGCAACCGCCATATCACGCCGGATGCCGTTGGACCAAGGGCATCGGATTATATCATTGCAACCCGCCATTTGGCGGCGCAGGCGCCGGAATATTTTGCTTCATGGCGTCCGGTATCCGCATTAGCGCCAGGTGTATTGGGGCAGACTGGTGTAGAAGCTGGAGAAATTATTGCCGGGCTGGTCGATACCGTACAGCCTGCGGCAGTGGTTGCAGTAGACGCACTTGCGGCAGGCAGCTTAGATCGCCTTACTTGTACGGTACAAGTGACAAACAGCGGCATTGTGCCAGGTTCCGGGGTAGAAAATGCTCGCACAGCGCTAAATCGTGAAACATTAGGCGTGCCAGTGATTGCAGTTGGCGTGCCAACAGTTGTCGATGGCGCGACTCTTGCGCATGGTTTGGCAGAGCAAGCAGGTCTGGCACATAATGCCTTGCGTGCCCCAGAACATCCAATGATTGTGACAACACGGAATATTGATAAAGAAATTTCCGATTTGTCACGTTTCATCGGATACGCACTGAATATGGCGTTCCAGCCCGGGCTTTCCCCAGAAGATATCGACCTTTATCTGTCATAACCGCGCGGGGGTTGCCATACAATAGGGATATCATCAGAATGCAGAGGGGGCGGAATTATGAAACGACATCCAGCACGCCGCGGCAGGGCACGCAGCGGCGTTGCCGTCCCTGCATTTTTGTGCTTATTATTTGCGGCGATGCTATTGCTGTGCAGTCAAGCGGGTGGGGAACAGTTTGCGTGGGAACTGTTGGAACGGCTTACGGAAAATAAGTATTTTGTTTCTGGGGTGCTTGCCTTGGAAACTGGGCAATATCCTGCACAGCAAGCAGTGCATACGCCGCATACCGCAGGGATTGGACTGGAAGCAACTGAAGAAGATTTGGTGGAAACCGAAACTGCAATGGAAAACGCTGGGCTGGAACCGGCAAGCACAGCGGTTTCACTTAACAAAGCAGATAAAGCTGTGACAGTAAACAACCAATCCGGATTAGATTTTGATTTAGAAGCCATGCTGGCATCACCAAAACGCTTGTCAGCGGGGCAGGATGGCCCACAGGTGCTTGTATACCATACCCATGCCACAGAAGCATATACACAAGCGGATGGGGATACATACACATCTTCTGGCGATGTGCGGACAACGGATACGGAAAAGAATGTTGTACGGGTGGGCACAGAACTTTGTAAAGTGCTGGAGGATCGAGGGATAAAAACTGTGCATCTAATGGATTTGAATGATTATCCCGCGTATAA
The DNA here is from genome assembly GCA_910584935.1 of uncultured Butyricicoccus sp. Taxonomy (GTDB): domain Bacteria; phylum Bacillota; class Clostridia; order Oscillospirales; family Butyricicoccaceae; genus Butyricicoccus_B. The sequence continues at coordinate 2,968 of CAJUDU010000034.1, forward strand.
TGGGTCTTATGGGCGTTCGCTGGAAAATGTGAAGGCAGCACTCAAAAAATATCCGACAGTTCAAATGACAATTGATGTCCATCGGGATGCGATTTTAGCGGATGATGGCACAAAATATAAAGTTTCTACCGAGCAGAATGGAAAAACCATGGCACAGCTTATGTTGGTAATGGGCACAAATGGCAGTGGGTTGGAGTTTGACAATTGGAAAACGCATTTGAATTATGCTGTGACATTACAGGCGGCACTGAATGAAACATATCCAGGGTTAATGCGTCCAATCAACCTGCGCAAACAGCGGTTTAACCTGCATTTGACCAAAGGGTCAATTTTGTTGGAGGTCGGCTCGTCTGGTAACACATTACAGGAGGCGCTTGCCGCAATCCGGCTGTTTGGCAATACATTAGCAACCCAGTTAGGGGCGCCGCAATAAATGCAAAGAAGGCACAGCGATAAACGCTGTGCCTTCAAAGGTTCCCATTGCAGAAGGGATCATATATGTTATGAATGATTTGGGGATAAATGCAGCAGGCGGGTGATACCAATGCGCCATACCAAGCAGGAAGCAAGGGCAACTTTTAAAGCGTCCCCTGGCAGGTATGGCAGCACACACATAGACAATGCTGCAGTAAGGGTCGTTTGATTTAAAAAGATAAACCAAATGGTGCCAAAAATATAATATGCGACAGCGCCAGCAACCATAGATACGGGCACAATCCAGCGGGTATGAATATGGGATACCAATGCGCCAACAATAGCAGCAGCGACAAGGTAACCAATGAGATAGCCGCCAGTGGGACCGGCTAGTACCTGCAAACCGCCGCGGAATCCTGCGAAAACAGGTGCGCCAACCATACCCAAAAGCAGGTAGACAAGCTGGGCGGCGGTGCCCCATTTGGCGCCGAGTAAAGCGCCAGATAGGAATACGGCAAGCGTTGCAAGGGAAATTGGAATTTGCCATGGGGTTGGGATTGCGATTTGACTGCATACCGCGGTAAGCGCGGCAAAAAGCGCGGTATAACAAAGCTGTCTGGTTTTCATGCGGGATAATCTCCTTGTGTAAACTTGTTTGATGAATTTGCTTTACAATTTGCAGTATAACACAGGTGTAAACATAAGTCAAGAATAAGGTTGACACATGGACTAAGTTTTTAGCTGTAAGCTGTGATTCGCCTGCCAAATCAAGTCATGAACAGTTGTGGGTGATATAAATCCTCCAGGGTGCCTGATTTTTAGGACGCTGCAGCGAATGGCAAAATTGATTTCCGCGCAGGATTTATGAAAAGAATTGAAAGGATATTGCGCTTTATGGTATAATAATAAAATCAATATATCAGGCAGTTGCGGGAGGGGAAATATGGATCAGTCAACACAGTATGATGAGCGCATTGCCCGTATTATGGCGAAAATTGAAGCGATGAAAGACAAAAAGTTTTCGATTACCTGTGGGCAATGGCCGCCGGTTTGGGATGCGCCATGCAGTGAAGAAGAAGTCACCGCGTTTGAAACAGAAAAAGGGATACAGCTTCCGGCAGATTACCGTCGGTTTGTTACCACTGTTGCTGCTTCAGGGAGTCAGCCTTTTTATGGGCTGCTGCCGCTTCAAAAACAAGAAGGTGTTCCGGAACAGCCATTCCCTTACACATTAGAGCACATCGTTTATTTTTTGTATATGACAGAGGAGGAAATAGATGCGTTTTATGGCGATGACGATGAGGACGGTCCCTTTGCCGATGATTATGGGCTAATCGCATTATGTACAGAAGGCTGCGGGATGGACAGCGTTTTGGTGGTGAACAGCAAAGATCCGGATACTTATGGTACAGTCTGGTTTTATGACTTTGCCAATGATTGTGGCATGATTCCCATGCGGGACAAAGAAACAGGCAAGCCTTTTCATTTTCTGGATTGGCTGGAATATTGGGCAGACCGGACGGCAGGTTTGAAACATAATGAATATTTCAGTTTTTCAGAAACAATCCAGTTGCCGGAAGCGCCGGATAACCCGGATATTATGGGGCGGAAAATGGGTTGGATTGAATGAATGGGGAGATAAATTCGGGGCAGTAAAAAAGGCAGGCGCTGTGCCAGCAATAGCACAGCGCCTGCTTTTGTTACGCGATAGGGAAAAAGAATAGGATGAGACCATAAATAATGCTTGCGGAAATGCCATATACTAATACAGGACCAGCAATGGTAAACAGTTTTGCGGCAAGCCCAAGTACAAGCCCTTCACTTTTGAATTCCATCGCTGGGGAAACAATTGCGTTCGCAAAACCAGTGATGGGGACGATGGTACCCGCGCCAGCGTGTTTTGCCAATTTGTCATATAAATGCAGACCCGTCAGCAATGCACCAAGGAATACCATGGTAATTGCTGTGGCAGCGCCGCTCATTTCGGTGTCCAGCCCGCGCCCTTTGTAAAAAGTGGATACCACTTCGCCAATCACACAGATAAGCCCGCCAATCAGCCCTGCCCAAAGCATATCACGGGCAAGTGGGGAATTTGGCGATTCTTTTTGCAGCATATCTTGATATTCTGCACGGCTCAGTTTCATGAAATGACACCCCCTTTCCAAGTTTTGGATATCTATATGATAAACGTCTGCAATAAGCAGGCGGTTGTTTTGCTGAAAGTATGCCCGCGACAGCAAAGGTTTATGTGTGAAAGAGTTGGCAGATATAGGACGGCAAAGGGATTGTTTTTATTTTGTTAACAATGCCCTATGGAAAAGGATGCAGGTTTCCGGTATAATGGATATTGTATTTATGCTTATCAGTATGGGCTTGCACAAGTTGGCTCATTTTTCCATATTTATGGAGGTTTTGTTATGTTCAGGATATTTGGCAACCGGCATCTTTTCCGGCGGGATATTGAACCGCGCTGCGCTTATTGTGTGCGCGCCAATGCAATTGATGCGCAAAGTATGTCTTGCCGCAAACGCGGTATTGTGCCGCGGGAAGGCAGTTGCCGTGCGTTCCGCTATGACCCACTTTGCCGCATACCGCCCAAACCAGCCGTATTGCGCGGCACGTTCACAGATGCGGATTTCCAATTGGAGGAATATCATGAGGATTGACAGGAAAACACGGGTTTCCGCAGTGTTTTTGACATTGATGCTATTTGTATGCCTGTTTATGCCTGCGGCTGCGGCAAAGGAAGCGCCAACGCCGCAGGCTGCTGCGGTATTTATGGCAGACCCGGAAAGTGATTTTATACTTTATCAAATGAACCCAGATGAACAGCGGTACCCCGCTTCAACTACAAAAATTATGACAGCACTGATTGTGCTGGAAACTGTAGAAAACCTGGATGAACTTGTTACGATTATGGATGAAGATTTCATTGGCGTAGAAGCAGATACATCCAAGGCTGGGTTTAAAGTAGGCGAACAGGTATCGGTGCTGGATTTGCTGTATGGGTTAATGCTGCCATCAGGCAATGAAGCGGCAAACACGCTGGCGCGTCATGTTGGCGGTTCCATAGAAGGGTTTGTGGAACTGATGAATAAACGTGCACAAGAGTTGGGTTGTGAAAACACGCATTTTAATAACCCAAATGGGCTGCATGATGATGAACATTATACGACAGCACGGGACTTGTATAAAATTGCCAAGCAAGCTATGCAGGATGAAACGTTTCAAACGATTGTCAGCACAGCACAAAAGACGCTGAAATCAACTGAAGGCAATGCAGGACGCAGCAAACCATTAAAAGTGTATACAACCAATATGTTGATTTATAGCCGCCAAAAGCCGGAATTCTACACATATGCCAAGGGAATTAAAACAGGATACACTTCCCTTGCGGGATACTGCCTGGTAGCAGCAGCAGAACGCAAAGGCAGCACATTGATTTCGGTAATGATGGGCTGTGAAAAGCCAGCTGGTGCTGAACAGCCACTTACATTTTCCCAGACAAAGGATTTATTTGAATGGGGCTTTACCAACTTCAAGAATATGACGTTAATTGAAAAGGGGAAAGTCATCAAACAGATTGAGGTGCGGCTGTCCACAGAAGATGACAAGCTGGTTTTGGTTGCTGAAGATGATTTAAATGGCACAGTGCCATCGGATATTGATTTGGAAGAATTGAATTTGACTTATGATGTGCCGGAATCTGTGGATGCGCCAATTAAAGCAGGCGATAAAATTGGCTCGGTGGATATTGCATATAATGGGATAGAATATGGTAGTGTCAACCTGATTGCGTTAAGTGATGTCACCCGTTCCAATGTGCTATATTATGCAGACGCTGTAGAACATTTTTTCCAAGGACCATTGTTCCGGTTTCTTGTGCTGCTGCTGATTGCTTTATTTTTTGTTTATTTTGGGATTATTTTTTATCGTGGACAGATGAAGCGTATTCGCCGCAAAAAGATGATGCGTTCCAAAGAAGCGCGTTACCGTGATTACGACCGCCGCAACCGGCCGTAAGTGGTTGCCTGCTGTTCGGTTTTGCAGGGGCTTTGCCCCTGCACCCCACCAGCTTTCTTTATAAAGAAAGCTGGGCAAAGAAACTTCGCATAGCCACAGATGTATGTGCGTACTGATAAGCAAAGTGCAAAAAAAAGCAAGAGTGGTGATACAGCATAGTATCACTATGGCTGTGATATGAATAGGCGGAATGTGAAAAATACCCTGCCCGATTTTTTCGAGGCAGGGCATTCTATTTGCCTTGTATGAAACAAAGCGAAATTATTGACAGTCAGCAGGGGGAAATAATATAATGATGATGAACATAAATAGATTTTGTTTTAGAGAGTAATCAGGCTTTTGGGGATTTCAGCTTGATGTATGGGAATGGGGATTTATTTATGAAAAAGAAACCTGTCAACCGAAGAAAACAAAATGGGCTGCCTTTGCTGTTTTCTATCTTGTTTGTTTTTTGTATTTTTGGGGCAATTGTGTTTTCGATATCGCGGGAAATATCCAAGAAAATGTCTGAAGCCGCCATTCAAAATGTCAGTGAAAGTTTGGATTTGCTGCAATGTACCATTGAGGCTATTTTGCGTAGTGAAGCAGAGTTCCAAACCCTGATTGCCCAGGAGATTGCACGGATGCAAGACCCGGAAGCATATATTCTCGCTTACAAGAGAAATAATACAATGGCAAAATTGTCATTTATCCGCGCTGGCGAAACAGAGGGGGTGTCCAGCACAGGGGAAGCATTTACAGGGGAGGATTTGGATTTTTCAGCTGGCAGCAAAGTTGAAGGGCTGCCGGTTTCCAAGTCCTATGTAAACTATATGGGGACATGGTCTTACACAATTAAATGCCCTGTCGTGCAAGATAAACAGGAAATAGGAACGCTTTATGCGGAATATGTTTATGATGCAATTGATAAATCCTTGCCAAGTGAGTTTTATAATAAACAGGCGTCATTGTATATTATGGATGCGCAAAGCCAGCGTTTTGTCTTGAAGCCAAGAGGGATGGGGCAGCGAGATGCAGGACATTTGAACTTGGATGATTTTTATCGTGCCAATAATATTAAGGATGCGGAAATTAAATCAGAAGTGGCAGAATGCTTGGAAAATGGGCGGAATGTTCTATTTTATCATGATATCCGTGAGGTAAAAGCCCTTAATTATATGTGGTCGGTCAATGATGGAATGATTTTTCTGGTCGGCTATGTGCCGGTCGAAGCCATCCAGAAAGAAGGACAGATTGTCAATCAGAATATTTTGATTGTGATAGTGTCTATGTTGTCGGCATTTTTCTTGTGCATTTTGCTATATTATTTGAACTGGAGGCAGCAGGATAAAGTCAGGAAAGAACGCGAGGTAGAACGGAAAATCCATAATAAGCAACTAGCGGAAGCGTTGCAGGCAGCACAAATTGCCAGCGAGTCAAAGACAACATTTCTTTCCAATATGTCCCATGATATCCGCACGCCGATGAATGCGGTGTTAGGATTTGCAACGCTGCTTTCGGTCGATGCGGAAAACCCGGCCAAGGTACGGGAATATACTAAGAAAATTATGGCATCGGGACAGCATTTGCTGAGCCTTATTAATGATATTTTGGATGTTTCCAAAATCGAGAGTGGGAAAGTTGTTCTGAATTATGAGAAATTTACATTAAATGATGTGATTTCTTCTGTGGAAACCATTATTCAACCTATGGCAAAAGCAAAGGGGCAGGAGTTTTATTTGGAAGTAACAGGTATTCAGCATGAATACCTGATGGGGGATGAAACCCGTATTAACCAGATTTTAATCAACCTGCTTTCCAACGCTGTGAAATACACGCCAGAAAGAGGAAATATCTGGTTTCGTGTTATTGGGCTGAAACAGCGGTCAAGCCAGTATGAACATATCCGCATTGAAGTAGAGGACGATGGCTATGGCATGACGCCAGAATATTTGGAAACGATTTTTGATGCGTTTACCAGGGCGGAAAACAGCACAACGAATAAAGTGCAGGGAACTGGCTTGGGCATGGCAATCACCAAAAGTATTGTGGAACTGATGGGGGGAAGCATTGAGGTTTTCAGTGAAGTGGATAAAGGTTCTCTGTTCCGTATTGACTTGGAACTTCGTATTTTGGAAGAACAAGCAAATAAGGCGTTCTGGGAAGAACGGGGCATTGTCCGGATTTTAATCGTTTGCAAAGATACAGAGCTTTGTAACCATATCAAAATGCTGATGGGGAATACCAATGTCCAGATAGATGTTGCCATGAATGCGGTAGAAGCAATAACACAGGTTAAAAGCGGTATCGGGTATCAAGTGGTGCTGCTGGATTGGGATGTGCATAGCGCTCAGGCAGCAGAAGCATTGCGGGCGGTGCTCTTGGATGTTGTGCCGATTTTGCTTTTAGCAGAATTTGATGCGCAGGGCATTGGGGATGCGCTCCAAATCAGTGGCACAGGTGTTATTGCAAAACCGTTTTTTGTTTCAGCATTCCAGAATAAAATCGCGGAAATATGGGCGAAACCAAGCAATTTTCCCTCTGAAGTGGGAAACAGTTTGAAGGGGCTGCATTTCCTTGCTGCGGAAGACAATGAAATCAATGCAGAAATCTTGACAGAACTTTTAGAAATAGAAGGTGCCGATTGCGAAATCGTAGAGAATGGGCGTTTAGCGGTGGAGCGTTTCCAGCAGGCGCCCAAGGGTACATTCGATGCGGTTTTAATGGATGTTCAAATGCCAGTGATGAACGGGCATGATGCTGCACGGGCAATCCGTGCTTTGCCGCGAGATGATGCGAAACATATCCCAATTATTGCGATGACAGCAAATGCGTTTGTAGAAGATGAAAAAGCTGCTCTGGATGCTGGCATGGATGTCCATGTGTCAAAACCGTTGGATATGGAAATGTTAAAAAAAGCAATCCGGCAATGCGCCAAGAAAGAAGGGCTATCGTGAAAGCATATACAAAAGGATGGATACGAAAAGCGGCAGCGGCTTGTCTGGCAGTGGTTTTGAGTTTATCGCTGGCTGCTTGTGGAAATGATAAAAAGATTGAGAACCTGATTGAGGAGCAAGAAGAAAATGAACGCATTGTGAATCTGTTCAGCCCCATGGAGAAAATTGATCCGAATGTGAAAAATGCTGCGCGGAGCGCAGCGGATTTAACCATTATCATGGCAGAAAAAAAGCTGGGTGTGACAGTGGAATACCGCACTTATACAGCGGAAAATTATCAGGATAAAACATATGATGATGTTATTTTGGAACGGGCGCGCAATGATATGGACGATATGTATTTGTTCAACCCAGATACGCTTTTGACATTGGGTGCGGAAGGCAAATTGGAGGATTTATCTGGGCTTGAAAGCGCGAAAAATTTACGGGAGATTATCCGGATTGCAAACACAGTGGATGGCAAACTAATTGCCATTCCACAGGAAGTGGTAGCATATGGGCTGTTTGTGAATATGGATTTATTCAAACAGAATCATTTGGAATTGCCGGAAACACCGGAAGAGTTTTTAGAGTGTTGCCGTGTATTCAAAGAAAATGGGATAGAAACGCCAATTGGCGCAAACCGTTGGTGGTTAGAAACTTTTGTGTTTGCGCAGGCATATGCGGACTTATATAATGGCGGCAATACCGAGGCAGAAATTGCCGCACTTAATAGCGGTGAAGCCAAATACAGCGATTATATGCGCCCAGGGTTTGAATTTCTGAAAGAACTGATGGATCGTGGCTATATTGATGCCCAAAAAACCATTGTCAGTGAAGCCATTGAAGGGGAAGGGGCAGATTTTCTGGCAGGCAAAACCCCGATTGTTATTGCATATTGGGGGGCAGCAAATTCCGAAACAGCTTATGCAAAAACGGATTTTGAAATGCAGGTCATCGGATTCCCAAGCAGCCGCGGACAAATGCCCGTTATGCCGATGACAGGGTTTGGCATTGGCGTGAATGCTGAACACAAAGAAGATGCTATGCAGGTTCTGGATATCATAACATCAGATGAAGCACTTCAGGTTTATTCAGAAACAAACCGGGTGATTTCACCTTCTAAGAATGTAAAAGTTGATTGTGTACCTGCTTTGCGCCCATTAAACAGCCGGATTGAAGAAGGGATTTATGTTTTAGGCTCTAATGCGGGGATGAAGGTTGAACAGTGGGGGAATACCTGCTTGATTGTACGAGAACTGTTAAACGGCGCAACAGTAGACGAATGTATGCAATCTTTTGACAAGCTGCAAGCGTACGCATTACAGGCAGAATCATAACACAAACTGTAGCATCAACCATATCATACAATAAAATCCCCCTTTATGCAGATACTTGAATGGATTCAGGTTTCAAGGCTGCATAAAGGGAGTTTTTTGTATGTGTAGTGTAAAAAGGTTTCCGAAAAAACAAAAACAACTTCGCTCCAACGGAGCGAAGTTGCCTGAGAAGAAGAGAAAAGAGGTGATATGGGCAAGTAAAAGCAGGTCGTCCGCCGCAACGGGGGGAATGCGGGGTTCCTGAATGCCGTTCATATTGGCTTCCTTTGATGTAATAAGGATACTGCGATTTCGGGGAAATTGCAAGCAGTGCAATAGACAAATTAACTAAAAATTTATAAATTAAATTGTGCAATATATCTAATTCTCATTTCGTGGAAAAAAACATGGGATATACCTTGATTGTGCCACCATATTTTATCGGAAAATATATGGGAAACTGTTGACAAAACCCGCTGTATCATGCATGATAAATAGCATGAGTTTATCTGCTGCTTATTGCAGTGACAACAGAGGAGGGAGTTCCCTATGGGACAGGCAGATGCGGCACGGCTGCTGACAACCCAATTCGCCCGCACTTTGCAGGCGCCATTTGCCCGCGCACTGCGGGATTTCCGGATGGTTTCTGCGGGTGACCATATTGCCGTCTGTATTTCTGGCGGCAAAGATTCTATGTTGCTTGCGTTGCTACTGCAAAATTGGCAGCGGTATAGCAAAATTCCATTTTCGTTGACTTTTCTTGCGATGGACCCAGGTTACACGCCTGCATACCGCGCTCACATCACACAAAATGCCAAAATGCTTGGTATAGAGCTGGTGTTTTTTGAAACCAATATACTGCGGGTTGTGACAAATCATGCGGCGGAGCATCCTTGTTTTCTGTGCGCAAAAATGCGGCGCGGGCATTTATATGCCCAAGCAAAGGCGCTTGGCTGCAATAAGATTGCTTTGGGGCATCATTATGATGATGTGGTTGAAACAACCTTGATGGGGCTGTTATATGGCGGTCAGGTGCAGGCAATGCTGCCGCGTGTGCAAAGCAAAAATTATCCCGGTATGGAACTCATTCGCCCACTATATTATCTCAAAGAGGAAGATATTGCGCGGTGGGCACAGCAGGCGGGGTTGGAATTTCTGCCATGCGGCTGCCCGGCGGCAACCCGCCAGGAAAACACGAAACGTGCAGAAATAAAATCGCTTATTGCCGAATTATCTGTGCATAACCCACAGATAAAAGCAAATATTTTTCATGCAGTGGGCAGCATAGATGTGGAAAAAGTAATGGGCTGGCGCAGGGGGCAGGATGAAAAACATTCTTTTCTTGACAAATTTGATTCTTGAATACTGGTGAAAATGGCTTTTCTACACGTAAAAAATTATTTTCCACTTGTTATTATTTGTTTTTCACTATATAATATTGGTGAGGGCATCGTAAACTGCGCGCCCACTCCGGAAGCACGCCTTCAACGGATACCCTTCGTCCACTGCACAATTAGCTGAGGCGCATGAATTGAAACCATAGGAGCAGCACCTCCTTGGATACATGAAGTACGCCGCCGGTAACGGGTTTGCCTGCGTTATGCAGCAGGCTGCTCAGGAAAAGGAGAAGGGAGCATTATGGCAAATCAGGTTTCCATTGCAGAAGTATCCACCCAGACCAAGAGCGGTTCACTGGCTGGGATGGAAAACAACTTCAAAAAAGCCATCACCGAGCTGCTCGTACTTTTTTTGCTCGATGAACGCGAAATGTACATCAATGAGATTACTGCGGAGCTGTCCCGGCGGAGTGAGGAACAGTTCCAGATTGTTTTTCCCTATGCGGTAATTTACCGCATGGTGCGGTTCCAGTACATAAGGGAAACACAGAAGCAGAAGGCACCAGATGGGCGTCTTCGCCAGTATTACGGCATCACACAGAAAGGCGCAGCATATTTGCGCGAACTGCTTGATTTCTATGTGCGCTTTTCAGATGGGGTTGCCAAAATCTTGGCAAGCTCCATGCCGGAAAGCAATGCCGCAGAGTGAGCGTTTTGGCTAACGAAAAGGGGTGTGAGGCAGACGGAGAGCCTTATGCCCCTTTTGTCCACTTGGCGCTTGGATACATCATACCATACGTTTCCCTGATAAATGGGAAGAAAGAAGATTTCTATCTGTCAGCGCGGCAAAATAAAGGAGGGCTATGATGAAAAGCTATCGCAAGGAATTATATTTTAACCTGCCAACCCGCAGAGGGCTAGTGAATATTACAGAAGATGTACAGGCTGCCATCCGCGAAAGCGGCGTTCAGCAAGGGCTTGTGCTGGTTAATGCGATGAATATTACAGCATCTGTATTTATTAATGATGATGAGCCTGGGCTGCATCAGGATTATGAGGAGTGGCTGGAAGGGTTGGCGCCGGAAAAGCCATATTCCCGCTACCGCCACAATGGTTTTGAGGACAATGGCGATGCCCATTTAAAGCGTACCATTATGGGGCGTGAGGTTGTCTGCGCCATTACGGATGGGCGGCTGGATTTTGGTACATGGGAACAGATATTTTATTTTGAATTTGATGGCAAACGCCGCAAACACGCTTTGATTAAAATCATCGGCGAATAAACAGGGAGGCTGGGGGAATCCAGCCTTTTTTTATCCCTTTTTGCTTCTGGCAGGGCTTATCTGTCCGATACATCGGAAAAGCCCTGTCAAAGAACCCTGTTTTCGTGTATTTTTCCGCAAAAACTGTCCGGATTATGCTTGCACAAGCGCAAAAAGTCGGCTATAATATATCCTTGAAAGAAAGAATTATGATCCCTGGCAGCATGGCGCTAGTCAGCGCCGCTGCCCAGGTTTCCCGGAGGGTAAAAAATTATGAAACTTGGTATTGTTGGCTTGCCAAACGTAGGCAAATCCACCTTGTTCAATGCAATCACCAACGCAGGCGCAGAAAGCGCAAATTATCCATTCTGCACCATTGATCCAAATGTTGGGATGGTTGCCGTGCCAGATTCCCGGCTTCAGCCACTGACAGATTTATATCATTCCAAGAAAACAACACCTGCTGTTGTTGAATTTGTTGATATTGCCGGGCTTGTGCGTGGCGCGTCCAAAGGCGAAGGGTTAGGCAACAAATTCCTGAGCCATATCCGCGAAGTGGATGCAGTTGTCCATGTGGTGCGTTGCTTTGATAATGATAATATTGTCCATGTGGAGGGTTCGGTTGACCCATCTCGCGATATTGAAACCATTAATTTAGAACTTATCCTGTCAGATATTGAACATTTGGAACGCCGCTTGGACCGTACCCGCAAAGCGGCAAAAGCAGATAAAAAATTAAACCTGGATGTGGATATTCTGGAACGCCTCAAAACCCATCTGGAGGATGGCAAAACAGCGCGAACATTCCCCGGGCTGGATAGCGATGAAGATGTGCAGCGGGTTATGAAAGAAAGCGATTTGCTGACTGCGAAAAAAGTCATTTATGCAGCCAATATGGATGAAGCAGGGTTTTCCGGCAATCAGGCGGAAAACAGCCGCCTTGCTGCTGTGCAGCAAATCGCAAAGGCGGAAGGTGCGATGGTGCTGCCAATCTGCGCCAAGCTGGAAGAAGACATTGCCGCGCTGGAAGATGAAGAAAAAGCAATGTTCCTGACGGATTTGGGGTTAGAAGAAAGTGGTCTTGACCGGCTTATCCGGTTGTGTTATGATTTGCTCGGGTTGATGAGTTACCTGACCGCGGGGGAACAGGAAGTCCGTGCTTGGACGATTGAAAAAGGCACCAAGGCGCCGCAGGCGGCTGGAAAAATCCATACGGATTTTGAACGCGGGTTTATCCGTGCAGAAGTGGTTTGCTATGATGACCTGATGGCATGCGGTTCATTGGCAGCGGCACGTGAAAAAGGGCTTGTCCGTTCTGAAGGCAAGGAATATATTATGCAGGATGGCGATGTTGTGCTGTTCCGTTTTAATGTCTAAAACATTGTGAAAGCGCATATCCTATCTGCATGGGGATGTGCGTTTTTGCGCATCCCACAGGAAATTTGCAAAAGGAACAGGGGAATTATGTTGCCTGATTGTTGTTGTAATCTGACGGGAAATGTCATACAATGATATGGAACCGGATCTGCGGAAACGATAGAGAGGCTTGATGTATTTATGGAAGACAAAAGAGATTTCTCCTTGGAAGGGATTATAGAGGAGATGCAACGTGAACATACGCCGTCAACTGGAGCCAGCCGGGTTTCCGGCTCAGGCAACAGCGCTTTGGAGGCACTGCGGCGGAACATGGCATCCCAGCAGCCAGAAAGGACAATGTTCCCAGCGCCACAGGTATATCCTGTGGATGATTTGCGGGGCAAAATCATGGGGATACGGGATGATGACTTTTCTTCGTTGGATGACGATTATTATGAGGCGGAAGAAGTTGCTTATGCCCCGCGGGAAGATGTGGTATCCTCACCGCCGGAACAAGCATTTTATGAAGACGAGCGGGTAGGGTTTACAGAACCATTACAGCAGCCCGCAGGTAAGTCAAAAAAAGAGAAAAAACAAAAGGCGCGCCATGGCGCTGGCGTCAAAAGATTGCTGATTGGCGCGGTGGGCGTTTTGGTTATCCTGACCGGTGCGGCATTTGGGTATACATATGCGTACACCGGCATCCATTTTGGCGTGCAGGCAGGCGCGGTAAAGGTTGGCGGCTTATCCGAAGAAGATGCTTTAAAAGCGATTGACGCACAGGCAGAAGACATTTTGCAGGGGCAGTCCATCACCCTTAAAATATATGACAAAGAATATAAAGTGGATATTAAATCGGTGACAACTGGATTAGACAGCAGTAAATCTGCACAGGACGCGTATGATTATACCCATAAAGGCGGAGCATTGACACGGGTGCTTCACACCGTTGGCGCATTGTTCGGCGGGCATGAAGTACCGCTGTCTGTCAGCTTGGACAGCACTGCGCTGGACAAAAGGCTGGATGAAATTGCTGTTGAAGCCCTGACCGAACCAGTTGATCCATCATGGTCGCTGGATGGCGAATTTTTAGTTGTGGATTCGGGTAAACCAGGCGTCGATTTTAACCGGTCAAAGGTGGCAAAAGAGGTTACCGAACGCATCCGCACAATGGATTTCCAGGCATTTGATGTGGATACCACAACACGTGACCAGAAAAGCATTGATATTGATGCAATCTATGCTGAAGCCCAATCCGAAGCACAAAATGCAACGGTTGATAAAAGCGATGGTAAAACCATTATCCCAAGTGTGGATGGCGTGAAATTTGATTTGGAAAATGCACGCAGCATCATTGGCGATGGCAGCGAGCAGTCTTACCGCATCCCGGTGGAACGCACGCCCGCAGAAGTGACAGCGGAAAAATTAGCACAGGTATTGTTCAGCGATACGCTGGCAAGTACGTCGACAGAACTCAATTCCGGCAATAAGCCGCGTACTAATAATGTCCGTTTGGCGTGCGAATATATCAATGGTACCATCCTGAACCCAGGTGATGAATTTTCTTATAACGGCACAGTGGGGCAGCGTACCGCAGACCGCGGGTTCAAATCTGCTGGCGCGTATTCCAATGGACAGCTTGTCGATGAAGTCGGCGGCGGTGTCTGCCAGCCTTCTTCCACCCTGTATATGGCTGTTTTGCGGGCAGATTTGGAGGTTACCGAACGCCATAACCATAGCTTTACGGTTTCCTATACGCCGCTTGGGCAGGATGCAACGGTTTCATGGGGCGGACCAGATTTCCGGTTTAAAAATAACACCCAATATCCGATTAAAATTCTGGCTTCTCAGTCTGGCGGTTCGATGAGCGTTACCCTGAAAGGCACCAAAACATCGGATAAGACTGTGGAGCTGAAAACCGAAGTGCTGTCAACTCTCAATTTCCAAACGGTTGAAAAAACCGATTCTTCCTTAGCGCCAGGCGCACGGAAAACATCCCAATCTGGCACAACAGGTTATAAAACTGCAACGTATAAAACCGTTACAGAGAATGGGCAGACAACAACAACCCAGGCAAATAGTTCATATTATCAGAAACGGGATAAGATTGTGCTTGTAGGACCGGAAGGTTCAACGGCAAAACCAGCTTCTACAACAGAAAAGGAAAAAGAACAGGAATCATCCAGCACATCGGAATCTTCTTCCAAACCTAAAAAGCAGGAAACCAAACCAGAACCCGAACCTGAGCCGGATGACACCCCGCCGGCAGGCACTGACCCGGAGGGCTGACCATGGGAGAACAAACCCGATTGACTCCAGCATTGCGCCGCGAAGTCAAAGCGGTTGCAAAAATTCATATATTATCGCAGCTGCCGCTCTGCGCGGCGGCAGCTGGCGCTTATATAATCCCAATGGTACTGCTGTCTATGGTAACGGCTGTCCCAATAAACGCCAGCCTTCAGTATATGGCGGCAATGTTTGCAGCCAGTTTCTTTTGTCAGGCGTGTTTGTTGGGGCCAATTATGCTTGGGATGCAATATTTTTTTGTTGATGTGGCGCGTGGGCATGGCAGTGGCATGGCAGTTGTATTTTCCCCATTGGGGCAGGTACAAGAGTTGCTGCGCGGCATTCGGATGACGTTTTGCCTTGCGTTCCGGATGATGCTGCTCAGCCTTATCCCATCAGCGGTTTATTTAGGGGCGGCATATTTATCCTCTATATGGCTGGAAAGGCAGGGCATTATGGATAACCAAACAGTTATGCTGGTGCTTTGCCTACTGGTTGCCGCATATCTGCTGATGATGCTGCCAGTGCTGGCTTATGCCGTGTCATATCAGCTTGGCTATGCTTTCTTGCGGGATGACCCTGGGATTGGCGTATGGCAGGCAACAGCACAAGGTTCCCGCTTGCTGCGCGGGCAGCGCAGGGCAAGCCTGTCATTTTTGCTGAGTTTTTTGCCATGGTATGTTGGCGGGCTATTTACCTGCGGTCTGACAACGCTGTTTGGGCTGATTTATGAAAGTGTGGCGTTATTTATTTTAAAGGACAGGCTGTGCGCGGCGCAGGATATGTTTATCCCAAAATGAGAAAGTCTTACTGAAACGACCAACGAAAAATGACTGCTGCTGATAAGAATAATTTGTGTTGCTACATTCAAACCGGATGCAGCATTGGGTTTGTGCAGTTTTACAGCAAAAGTAGTTGTCAACCATTGGCGTATATGATATGATAAAATAAAGCCTTTCGTAGGTGTAGTTTTTGAGAAAGAAGGTGAATTGTTTGGCAGGGCGGATCTACAATATGATTCAGCAAGTCATCTCCCAAAAGTCAAAAGGGAATATGATTATCGCAAACTCTGTGCGGACAAAGATGTATTTGAAGGGCATTGCCGTGGATAAATATACGGCAGGTTCCCCTGATGACGCAGCGGTCATGCAGAAAGTGCGGGAAGTTGCGAAAGAATTTGGTGTTATTGTTTAACATACATAAAATTTTGATATAAAGGCGGGATAAATATTGGCAGTTAAAACACTTTCAATCAAAGGGGCAGACAGCCGGGATATGGCGCGGCAAGCCCATGATGCTTTGGCAGGTTTTCAGCCAAAACTACTACTGTTTTTCGCTTCAAGCATTTATGAACATCCTGAAACTGCGCTGAAAGAAGTTTTTCCCGACAGCGAAATTATCGGGTCTTCTTCCCATAGCGAATATTGCAATGCCAGTTTCACAAGCGGTTCTGTCAGCATAATGGCGTTGGATTCTGACAGCATTGAAGATGTCTGCATTCAGATTGTGGAAAATATTGGTATCGAACCTGAACTGCGGGAAACTTTGGATGGTATGCACAACTATTATGGCGGCGTTGATGAAGTCCTGGAAAATTATGACCGCTATGTTGGCGTTGTCCTGTTTGAATCAAGCGCAAAAGTAGAGGAAATCTTTATGGATCGCTTGGGTACTGTAACAGATCTCCTGTTTGTTGGTGGTTCATCTTCTGCGGCGGATCGCGGCGAATCCCTGGTTTATGCAAATAACCAGTGTTACAGCGGTGCAGCCGTGCTGGCAATCCTCAAAACGGTAAACGGTTATGATGTGCTGAAAACTCAGAGCGCACATATCCTGTCGGAACGCAAGCTGCTTGTTACCAAATCTGACCTGCGTAACCGTATCCTTTATGAATTTGACCACCGTCCGTGTGGAGAAGTATATGCAGAGGTTTTGGGCGTGCCACAGGATGAAATCCAGGATTACTTTGTATGTAACCCTTTGGGTGTTGTTGCTGACAGTGAAATTTTTGTCCGCACATTCAATCAAATCCAGGGGGACGGCATTACACTGCATTGCGGTTTGCCAGAGGGGACAGAAGTGAATGTCCTGAAAATCGGCAATATCGTGGAGGATACCAAAAAAGCATTGGATGCAGCGATTCCATACCAGCCAGCAGGTGTAATCAACTTTAACTGTTTATACCGTACACTGGAAATCCTGAACGAAAACCAGGTGGAACCATATTGCGCCTTGTTTGGGCGGTATCCCAGCATAGGGTTTTCTACCAATGGCGAAGCGTTTTTCGGGCATATTAATGAAACATCTACGGTTTTAGTGATAAAATAATATCTATAGCTAGCTTAAGGCGGTGCATTGTAAAATGCGCCGCCTTTTTTTTGCAGCACTATATTATGGATTGCGCTTCAGAAAATATGCTTGACAACCCAGAGCAGAGGGATTAAAATGAAAGTGAACACTTGCATAGGGAGGCATGGCACCGCAAATGGATGAAACCAGTCAGAAAATTATTGATGCCGCAATGGCGCTGCTCCGCGATAAAGGCTATGTTGCAACCACAACAAAGGATATTGCAAAATGCGCAGGTGTCAATGAATGTACATTATTCCGTAAATTTAAAGGCAAAAAAGAAATTATTCTGCATGGCGTCCAGCAGGAAAAATGGCGTGGCAATATGTCACCAAGGCTGTTTGCACGTGTAAAGTGGGAACTGCGCTCTGATTTAGAAATGTTTATGACAGAATATATGGCGCATATCACGCCGGATTTTGTCAGGCTTTCTATTGGTTTACGTGCGCCGCAAATCTATGCGGAAACCGCCCCGTTTATCATGAAAGTACCAGAAGCTTTTTTATCCGCCTTGACAGCGTATTTTAAAGAAATGGAACAAAGGGGGAAATTGCCCCCTTTGGATTATGAATGCCTGGCGATGTCTATTTTTTCATGTACATTTGGATTTACATTTTTATGCGCTTCGTTTCCAGAAGGGATTGCAAACATTGATAAACAGGATTTTATCAGGCAAACCGTTACAGCCTGGGTGGAAGGCATCCCGCAGATTGGATGAAACGGTACTGGCATACAGTACCGTTTTTTTGAAAACATGATGCAAGTGTTTACATGCATGAGACATAGGAGGGTTCAAACAATGCAGATAACAGGTTCTAGTTTATTTGTAAAAGCACTGCAAAAAGAACAGGTGGATGTGCTCTTTGCATATCCAGGCGGACAAGCCATCCATTTATTCGATGCCTTATATGGGGCACGGGATATCCAGGTTATCTTACCGCGGCATGAGCAAGGGCTTATCCATGCTGCTGACGGCTATGCACGCGCTACAGGCAAGGTTGGGGTGTGCTTGGTGACCAGTGGGCCAGGGGCAACGAATTTGGTGACAGGGATTGCAACTGCTGGCTATGATAGTGTTCCGCTGGTTTGCTTTACTGGGCAGGTGCCAACAAGCCTCCTTGGAGATAAAGCCTTTCAAGAAGTGGATATTGTTAGTATGACAAAAAGGATATGTAAATGGTCTGTTTGCGTCAAGCGGCGGGAGGAACTTGCAGCTGTGATTCAAAAAGCATTCCATATTGCGAAAGCTGGCAAGCCTGGCGTGGTTGTTGTGGATTTGCCAAAGGATATCCAGCAGGCATTAGGGAGTGACAGATATCCGGCGTATGCAGAAATACAGAAGGCGAATACCACAGCATCCCCTAGGCAGGTTGAAACAGCGCTGGAGAAATTATATACAGCAAAAAAACCGCTTTTTTTATTGGGCGGCGGTGTGAATATTGCCCGTGCCAACCTGGAAATGGAGCGTTTAACGGAAAAGATAAGAGTACCAGTGGTGACGACGATTATGGGCAAAGGAGCAATCCCAACAGATCATCCGCTTTATATTGGGAATATTGGTATACACGGAAGTTTTGCTGCAAATACGGCAATCAGCAATTGTGACGTACTATTTTCGATTGGTACCCGGTTTAATGACCGCATTACAGGCAAAGCAGGCACATTTGCAAAACATACAGCAATTATCCATGCAGATATTGCGCCTAGCGCTATATCCCGCAATGTGATGGTGGATATTGCAATTGCCGCAGATGCAAAAGATGTCATCTGTGCTTTGCTGGACAGGGCCAAACCGTTACATACTGAAAAATGGCGAAAACAGATTGCTTCTTGGGAACAATGCCATCCGCTGGATGCACAGCTTGAATCCGCACAAGTCATACCACAAAATATAATCAGGGCAATCAACAGGCTTTTTGATGAAGCAATTATTGTAGCGGATGTTGGGCAAAACCAGTTGTGGACAACCCAGTTTCTTGCAATTAATAAGCATAAACGGCTATTCACTTCTGGTGGGTTTGGGACAATGGGATATGGGCTTCCTGCGGCAATCGGTGCAAAACTGGGATGTCCAGATAAAACAGTCATTGCAATTTGCGGGGATGGCGGGATGCAGATGAATATACAGGAGTTGGCAACTGCGGTGGTCTATGAACTGCCGGTTATTATTTGCATTATGAACAATGGATACCTGGGTAATGTGCGTCAATGGCAGGAGATATTTTTTGGGCGCCGGTATGCAAGTACCTGCTTGCGTTGGCGCAAAAGCTGCCCGCCAGCTTGCCAGGCACCACATGGAAGCTGCCCAGGATATACCCCTGATTTTATAAAGTTGGCAGAGAGTTATGGTGCGGCAGGGATTCGCGTGGATCGTGCAGAAGATATCCAACCGGCGTTATGCGCCGCAAAGGCATGGCAGAAAGGGCCTATTGTCATTGAGTTTATCATTCCCTGTGAAGAAAATGTATATCCAATTGTCGCGCCAGGAAAACCTTTGGGTGCAATGATTTTATAAATGAATTTGTGAGTAGATAGCCACATCCGCAAAAAGGCAGAAAACAGATTCCTTTTTGACTTTCAGCGGGATTTTCACTATAATAATTTCGTAACATACGTTATGAATTACAATTTGTGGTGATATAAAATGAATAAGGATTTAACCAAAGGGCCAGTCATATGGACCATGCTGCGCTTTGCGGTTCCAATGATTTTAGGCAATCTGTTTCAGCAATGTTATAATATCGCGGATACAATAATCGTTGGGAAATATCTTGGAAAAAATGCTTTGGCCGCTGTTGGTTCATCGTTTACGCTAATGACATTTTTAACCTCGATTTTATTGGGACTTTGTATGGGTAGTGGAGTGGTATTTTCCATTCGGTTTGGTGAACGGGATGAAAATAGGCTAAAGGAGAGTATTTCAGCATCTTTTGTTTTGATATTGGGGGTGACAGCCCTGCTGAACATCGCTGCGTTCTTATGGATAGATCATATCAAAGTTTTGCTCCATGTGCCGGAAGAAGTATGGGGAGCGATGCGGCAATATCTTATGGTCATTTTTGGTGGGATTGTGGCTACATTTTTATATAACTACTTTGCGTCTTTGCTGCGGGCGATAGGAAATTCAGTTATACCGCTTTTTTTCCTGATTGTTTCGGTCACTTTGAATATTATTTTGGATTTCTGGTTTGTATTGGGGTTGAAATGGGGTGTAGCTGGGGCAGCTGGGGCAACAGTGGTTTCCCAATACATTTCGGGACTTGGTATTATAATATATACATTATGGATGTATCCACAAATTCGGCGCAGTTTTAACCGCTGCCGGGTTTCTCGGGCTTGTATGAAAGAAATCGCTGGGTTTTCTTTTTTGACCTGTGTGCAGCAATCTGTGATGAATCTTGGAATTCTTATGGTGCAAGGGCTGGTTAACAGCTTCGGTGCTGTGATTATGGCTGCATTCGCGGCAGTGGTTAAAATAGATGCTTTTGCCTATATGCCTGTGCAGGATTTTGGCAATGCATTTTCTACTTTTATTGCGCAAAATTATGGCGCGAAAAAAGATGAGCGTATTCGGAAAGGATTGAAAGGCGCAGTATTTGTAGCAATTATCTTCAGTGCTGCAGTATCTGGATGTGTGTGGGTTTTTGCTGAACAATTAATGGGGTTGTTTGTGGATGCAAAAGATGCCACAGTTAAAGAAATCATTCAGCAAGGTGCTCAATACTTACATATTGAAGGTGCTTTTTATGTAGGAATTGGATGTTTATTTCTATTGTATGGTCTATATCGGGCATTGGGTAAGCCTGGAATGTCTGTGGTATTGACTGTTATTTCCCTCGGCACCCGTGTTATATTGGCTTATATGCTTTCATCAATCTCTTTTATCGGCGTTATTGGGATTTGGTGGGCTGTGCCTATCGGCTGGTTGCTGGCAGATGCTGTTGGGCTGTTTTATTATATATACAAAAAGAAGGAACTATTTTGTTGGGAGGTTTAACGTAAAAAGCCCGGAAATCATCAGATTTCCGGGCTTTTTCTGGGTGCGCCCGGCGAGCGCACGTTCTAACGGGTGAAAGTCCCGAATCCGCCCGGCA
>CAJUDU010000035.1 GCA_910584935.1 uncultured Butyricicoccus sp.
GTTAATTTCGGGGTATCAGTTCCCCTCATCAACTGAAATCTATTATACAAGGAAATCATTATGTTTCTGAAAACCGTGCTTGCCGATGGGCAAGCAGAAAAAAATATCATTGCGGAAATGAAAGCCCGTGCCGCGCAAACCCGCAGCGGTATTGAACGTGCTGTCCGGGAGATTATGGAGGATGTGCGCCAAAATGGCGAAGAAGCTGTCACCAAATATTCTTTGCAGTTTGATGGCGAACGTCCCTGCACCTTAGCCCCTGGCGTTTTAAAATGCGCTTATGACTCTTGCACACCTGCACTGCGCGCCGCTTTGGAAAAAGCGGCAGCCAATATTCGTGATTATCATGAAAAAATGCTGGTGAAATCCTGGGAATATCGCCGCGCCAAAGGCGCGGTGCTGGGTCAGCAAGTGCGCGGGCTGCATCGGGTCGGTTTATATGTCCCTGGTGGCACAGCCGCTTATCCGTCCTCTGTGCTGATGAATGCGATTCCTGCTAAAGTCGCTGGCGTTGAACAGCTCATTATGACCACGCCCCCAACAAAAAATTTATCTCCGGAAGTGCTCGCGGCGGCTTATATCGCTGGTGTGGATACCGTCATTGCAGTTGGCGGCGTACAGGCAATTGCCGCGCTGACTTATGGCGCGGGCAGTATCCCACAGGTGGACAAAATCGTCGGCCCTGGCAACGCTTATGTTGCTGCCGCAAAAAAACTTGCATTCGGCACGGTGGATATTGATATGATTGCTGGGCCTAGTGAAGTGCTGGTCATTGCTGACCATACCGCAAACCCAACCTATATTGCCGCTGATTTGCTTAGCCAGGCAGAGCATGACCGCATGGCGTCAGCCGTGCTGCTGACTGATTCCATGGCACAGGCACAAGCTGTTTCCTGTGAAATGGAACGGCAAGCCGCATTACTGCCCCGGCAGGATATTATCCGGGAAAGTGTTGCAAATTATGGCTGTGCGGTTGTGTTTGAAGAATTAACTGATGCCTGCGCCATGGCGGATATTGTCGCCCCAGAACATTTGGAAATCTGTACAGCCGCGCCGCGTGAATTATTGCCGCTTGTCCATAACGCGGGCGCGATTTTCCTTGGGCAATATGCTCCTGAACCGCTTGGCGATTATATGGCAGGTCCCTGCCATGTGCTGCCGACTTCGGGAACGGCACGCTTTTTCTCGCCGCTTTCTACCGATACATTTTTGAAAAAAACCAGCATTATTGAGTATTCCCGCGATGAACTGCAAGCTGTATCTGAAGATATCATTGCACTGGCACAAGCGGAAAAATTAGATGCCCATGCTAACAGCATTGCCGTCCGCTTTGCCGAACCAGAGGAGGAAGATTAAATATGCCGAAAATCAGAACAGAACGCCGGCAATGCACCAAATGCCGGGAAACCAAAGAAACCCAAATCGCTTTATATCTCAATTTAGATGATGGTGAAACCAAAATTGAAACTGGCATTGGGTTTTTTGACCATATGTTAAATTCCTTTGCGGTTCACAGCGGATTTGCCTTGATTGTCAAATGCACAGGTGATTTAGAAGTAGATGGTCATCATACTGTGGAAGATGTTGGTATTGTGCTGGGACAGGCATTTGCGAACATTTTAGGTGACCGTTCTGGCATTGCCCGTTTTGGCTCAGCTTATGTGCCGATGGATGAAGCTTTGGGCTTTTGCGCTGTGGATATTTCCGGGCGGCCGTATCTGGTGTTTGACGCGCCAATGCCCCAGCCCATGTGCGGCAGTTATGATACTGCATTAACGGTGGAATTTATGCGGGCATTTGCCATGAATGCAGGTATTACCCTGCATTTAAAAGCTATGTATGGCGATAACAGTCATCATATCACCGAAGCATTATTCAAAGCGTTGGCACACGCGCTCAAACAAGCGGTACAGGAAACCGGCAGTGGTACGCTCAGCGCAAAAGGGGTATTATAAAATATATGGGATATATTGCAATTGTCGACTATGGCGCGGGTAATTTGATGAGTGTGCATAATAGTTTGAATTATCTTGGCTATGCAAATCAAATTGCGGATACGCCAGAGATGATCCAAAATGCGGCTGGCGTTATTTTACCTGGTGTTGGGGCATTTCCGGATGCTATGGCGGCGCTGGAAAACGCCGGCTTGCTGGATGCCGTCAAACAAGCCGCCGCAGAAAAACCATTCCTTGGAATTTGCCTTGGGATGCAAATGTTGTTTGATGAATCTGACGAAATCCGCCCTTGTAAAGGGCTGGGTTTATTGCCCGGCGTGATTCGCCGGATTGAAACAAAGGAGAAATTGCCGCAAATCGGCTGGAATGCTTTGCATATCCTGCATCCAAATGCGCTGACCGCTGATTTACAGCAGGGTGATTATGTCTATTTTGTACATTCTTATGCGGCAGTGCCCGCTGACCGGAATGATTTAGCTTGTTGGACAGATTATGGCACCGAAGTGCCCGCGATGGTTGCCCGCGGCAATATTTATGGTTGCCAGTTTCATCCTGAAAAAAGCGGGGATACTGGCTTATCTATCCTTAAAAACTTTGCACGCCTGACGGAGGAGAAACAATGAAAATATTACCTGCGATAGACTTAAAAGGCGGGCAATGCGTCCGGCTCAAACGGGGCGATTATGGCACAGCCCATAAAGTCGCCGAAGACCCAGTACAGACCGCCAAAAGCTTTTTGGCGGCAGGCGCGGGGCTTATCCATATGGTGGATTTAGATGGCGCAAAAGATGGTAACCATGCCAATTATGAGGTGGTCAAACAAGTGGTTGCCCAAACTGGGGCAGCGGTAGAACTTGGCGGCGGCATTCGTACCATGGAAGATATTGACGCAGTGCTTGCGCTTGGCATTTCACGGGCAATTATCGGTTCAGCTGCGGTGGAAAATCCAGCGCTTGTCAAACAAGCCGTACAAAAATATGGCGCAAAAATTGCGGTTGGCATTGACGCTTTGTGCGGTACGGTGCGTACTCGTGGATGGTTAGAGGATTCTGGAGAAGATTTCTTAGCATTTGCCAAACGCATGGAGTCTTACGGTGTACAGACCATTATTTTTACCGATATTGATAAAGATGGGATGCTGGAAGGCCCCAATTTTGACCAGCTCACCCAATTGCGCCATGCGGTAAACTGTGAAATTGTTGCTTCTGGCGGCGTGACAACATTAGAAGATATCCGCCGTTTGTGTGAAATTGGCATTGATGCGGCAATTGCTGGCAAAGCGGTTTATACCGGCACATTGGATTTGGCAGCAGCAATCCAGCTTGGGGAGGCGAAACCATAAAATGCTTGCAAAACGGATTATCCCTTGTTTGGATGTCAAAGATGGACGGGTGGTCAAAGGCGTTAATTTTGTCGGACTGCGCGACGCGGGCGACCCAGTAGAACTTGCCAAATTATATTCGCAGGAGGGCGCGGATGAAATCGTGTTCCTGGATATCACAGCCACCAGTGATAACCGGGCAACCATTGCCGATGTGGTGCGCCGCACCTGCCGCGAAGTTTTTGTCCCGGTGACGGTTGGCGGCGGTATCCGCACCGTAGACGATTTCCGGGATATTTTACGGGCAGGCGCGGATAAAATTTCGGTCAATTCCGCCGCGGTCAAAAATCCGGCGCTTATCAATGCGGCAGCCGAACGATACGGCAGCCAATGTGTTGTGGTGGCAATTGATGGGCGGCGCAGTGAAAAAACCCCTTCTGGGTTTGAAGTTTATGTTGCTGGCGGGCGCACGCCGACCGGCATTGACGCGATTGCCTGGGCAAAAGAAGCATATCAGCGCGGCGCAGGGGAAATCCTGCTGACTTCCATGGACAAAGACGGCACAAAATCCGGCTTTGATTTGGAATTGACCCAGCAAGTTTGTGCTGTTGCGCCAATCCCTGTCATTGCTTCTGGCGGCTGCGGCACATTAGAACATTTTGCGGAAGCATTTCAAAAAACTGACGCAACCGCCGCACTCGCGGCAAGTTTATTCCATTATGGGGAATTACGCATTGCCGAGGTGAAAGATTATCTGAAACAGAAAGGGATTCCGGTGCGATAATCATGGATTTATCAAAATTTTTTGTAAAAGATACACTTATCCCTGTCATTTGTCAGGATGAACGCAATGGCGAAGTGTTAATGCTTGGCTATGCCAATGAAGAAGCTTTACGGCTGACCATGCAGACTGGCACAGCATGGTTTTATTCCCGTTCCCGACAGAAGCTTTGGAATAAAGGGGAAACTTCCGGCAATTTTATCTTTGTCAAACGGATTTTTTCCGACTGTGATGATGATACTCTGATTTATCAGGGCATTCCAAAAGGCCCGGTATGCCATACCGGCAACCGAACTTGTTTTTTCACCACATTATGGGAAGCTGAAAAGTCATAAGTACAGCGATTGCAGATCAGGAGAGGAGAAACCCCATATGCCAATGTCATTTTCTTTGGGCATCTTGACAATCATTGTGCTGGTATTTGTTGCTTTGGCTGTGATTGCGATATTGTTCCACAAACAAGACTAAACCGAAAGGAAACTGAAAAATATGAACGCATTTGAACAAATGGAAGCTGTGATTGCACAGCGCCGCACGGAACCGATGGAAGGTTCTTATACCTGCTATTTATTTGAAAAAGGATTGGATAAAATCCTGAAAAAAGTTGGCGAAGAATGTGCCGAAACCATTATTGCCGCAAAAAATGGCGATAAAACCGAGCTTGTCGGTGAAATTAACGATGTATTTTATCATATGATGGTCATGATGAATGAATGCGGCGTTACCCTCAACGATGTATGCAAAGAAATGGACGCCCGCGCCGCAAAAATTGGCAACTTAAAACAGTTCCATGTTTCCGACCATAACACCTGATGGAACAGAAAGGAAGCGGTTTTCATGCGCAGAAAAGACCGGCAAGTCACCGGGCGGGAAAATATTGAACCGATTTTACAGGCGTGCAAAGTCTGCCGCCTTGGTATGGTCAGCGATGGCAAGCCTTATGTCATCCCTATGAATTTTGGATATACATGGGATGAAACTGGGTTGACTTTATATTTCCACAGCGGGTTAAAAGGCAAAAAAATAGACGCCATGCGTGCAAACCCATTTGTTTGTTTTGAAATGGATATCCAAGGCGGGTTGATTGGCACAGGGGAAACCGCGTGCCGGTATAGCTTTGCGTTTTCGTCCATTGTTGGCGAAGGGAATGTAGAATTTGCCAAAGATAATACGGAAAAACGCGCATGGTTTGACGCGATTATGCAGCACCAGACCGGGCGCGGCGGCTGGGAATATGGTGACGCCCATTTATCAGTCACTGAGGTATTCCGAGTGCGGGCAGCGTATTTTGAAGCGTCCTGCAAAAAATAAAAAAATGCGGGAGGGGTTAATCCCCTCCCGCATATATTCATAGATTTTGGGATTGCTGCTTTTGGCAGTTACAGCATAACCCATGTGCTACCAATGTATATTGCCGCACCTTCATGCCGGAAACCTGCTGGATTTGAGCGTCCAATGCCTGTGGTAAGGTAAAATCAAACACTTGCCCGCATTTTTCACACCATAAATGGTCATGCGTTTCCATACGCCAGTCATAACGGTCTGGCATACCAGGCATTTCAATTTTGCGGATCTGCCCATTTTCCGAAAGGAGATTCAAATTGCGGTAAACCGTTGCAAGGCTGATGGTAGGCATTTTCGGATGAATAGTTTGAAATAGCTCATTTGCGGTTGGATGGGTTGTACTTGCCATGACAGCGTCTAAAATCAATTGCCGTTGTTTGGTAAATACCAAAATAAACGCCTCCTTTCATGATTGGCAGCGGTATCTGTCAAGCGTATTATATCGGATTTTGCGGTTTTTGTAAATGGGAATTTGCTGGAGAACCATATAAATGATTATTTATCATCTTCATTTTTTTGCGGTGGCGCGGGATGGACATTGCCCAGCTTTTGTTCATTGGCATAAACACGGTGTTCCAGCCGACAAAGTTCTTGTGCCAGTGGGTCAGGCACATTGACTTGGTCCAAATCGAACGATGGCACACGATGCCCGCCAATTTTAACAATCCGCGCTTTGACGCCGACAACCGTAGAATCCGGCGGCACTTCCTGTAATACCACAGCATTCGCGCCAATGCGGGAATTATCCCCAACGGTAAATGGCCCAAGCACCTTCGCGCCAGCCGCGATTAATACATTATTACCAATGGTCGGATGGCGTTTGCCAGTATCCTTACCGGTGCCGCCAAGCGTCACACCATGATAAATGGTGCAGTAATCGCCGACTTCCGCGGTTTCTCCGATGACAATGCCCATGCCATGGTCAATAAATAACCCGCGCCCAATGGTAGCGCCCGGATGGATTTCCACACCGGTCATAGTGCGGGCAAATTGGGAAATCATACGCGCTAAGAAAAACCGTTTATGCAAATAAAGCCAATGGGTCAGGCGGTGATAAATAACCGCATGGAACCCAGGATATAACAAAAACACTTCCGCGGTGGTACGTGCGGCAGGGTCACGGTCACGAATGGATCGTGCGTCTGCAATTAAATCTTTCAAAAACATAATCTAGGAAAAACCCCTCCCTTAATTGCCCCTTACAGCATATGCGGGCAGACACGGGATGTGCAATCCCATAAACGCAGTATGTATTTATTGTACGGTATACGGGTAAGTTTGTCAAAGACTTTTGATGGCGTTTCAGGGGCAACCTTGGTGAAATTCTAAAAACCAGGAGGAGATATGATGCAGTCAACCGAACAACTACCAAATGGGTTAGAACTTTTGCAGCGTGATGATTGTTTTAAGCTGGGGCAGGATTCTGTATTATTATCCGCGTTTGCCCGCCCACGGCGGTTTGCAAAGGTGCTTGATTTAGGCGCGGGCACAGGTGCGCTTGCACTGCTGTGCTGGCGGGCGGATTTACAAATCACCGGGCTGGAAATCCAGCCGGAAGCCGCACAGCTTTTCCGGCAGTCAGTAGAAGTGAATAAGCTGGAAAATGTCACGGTGTTGGAAGGGGATTTGCGGAAAATCCGCAATCTGCTGCCCCATGGATGTATGGATTATGTTTTATGCAACCCGCCATATTTCAAGCGGTCAGCGGGCAAGGTATCGCCGCTGGACGCCCATGCCATGGCGCGTGCGGATGGGCAGGCAGGCATAGAAGATATTGCGGTAGCAATCTCTTATGTTTTGGGCAGCGGCGGCAAATGCGCTATGGTATTCCGCCCGGAACGGCTGCTCAGTTTGTTTGCGGCATTGCAGCGGGTACGGCTGGTGCCCAAACGGTTACGATTTGTCCATCAGGCGGCATGGAAAGCGCCTTCCGCCGTGCTGGTGGAGTGCCGGAAAGGCAGTTCGCCTGAAGGGTTAGCAGTGGAACCGCCGCTGCTTATCTGTGGGGAGGACGGCAGCTATTCCGCAGAATACCAGTCTATTTACCATCCGGATTGATAAAGGAGGGGGCAAGCCCCTCCTTTTTGCGGCAAAAAGCCCCTGGTTTCCTCAGGAAACCAGGGGCTTTGCATTTTTAGCAGTGAAGTGGTAAATTAGCCTTCGGTGCTGTACAGCGCAAGCAGTTTCTTCAGATGTGCATAGCGTTCTACAGAAGCCTTTTCAGCCTTGTCAAACAGCATTTCCGCACGTTCTGGGAAGGAACGGGTCAGCGCGGAATAACGTGCTTCGTTCATGATGAAGCCGCGGTAATCCTCGGTCTTTGGTTCCTTGGATTCCAGAATGAATGGGTTTTTGCCTTCTGCCTTGAGGGCTGGGTTGTAACGGAACATGCTCCAGTAACCGCATTCCACAGCACGCTTCATTTCCTTCTGGCAGTTGACCATACCACCCTTAATGGAGTGCATTTCGCATGGAGAATAACCGATAATCAGGGATGGGCCCGGATATGCTTCGGCTTCTGCAATTGCCTTGAGGGTTTGTGCCGGATTTGCACCCATAGCAACCTGTGCCACATAAACATAACCATAGCTCATTGCAATTTCAGCAAGGGATTTCTTGCCGATGGACTTGCCTGCCGCGGCAAACTGTGCAACCGCGCCAATCTGGGTTGCCTTGGAAGCCTGACCGCCGGTGTTGGAATAAACTTCGGTATCAAATACCATCACATTGATATCCTCGCCGGATGCCAGTACATGGTCAAGACCACCGAAACCAATATCATATGCCCAGCCGTCGCCGCCGAAAATCCAAACGGATTTCTTGGACAGGTAATCCTTGTTGTCAAGGATTTCTTTTGCCAGCTTGCAAGCATCGCAGTCGCAGTATTCCGCGCCGGAAGCCTTGAGTTCCTGTGCATGTGCCTGGAACTGCGGCAGTTGGTCGCCAAATACATCCTTTGCAGCCGGGGAGCTGGTGAATGCAACCACATCATCTGTTTTCAGCAGGCTTTCTTCGAGCAGCGCAACATATTTCTTAGTTGCTTCCGCATTCGCCTTGCCGTCTTCTGCGGTATCCAGCCAAGCCTGTGCAGCATCTTTCAGCGGCTGATAAGCGTGCGGTACGGCGATAAGCTGACGGGTCTTATCCATCATGCGTTCACGGATTGCCTTCTGGCCAAAGTACATACCAAGACCATGTTCTGCGTTATCCTCGAACAGGGAGTTTGCCCAAGCTGGGCCTTTGCCTTCGCTAGTAACGGTATATGGGGAAGTTGCAGCCGGACCGCCCCAAATGGACGAACAGCCAGTTGCGTTGGAAATATACATACGGTCGCCGCAAACCTGGGTAATGAGGCGTGCATAAGCGGTTTCCGCACAGCCTGCGCATGAGCCGGAGAACTCAAGCAGCGGTGCTTTGAACTGGGAATCCTTGACCGACCCAGTGCCAACCATATCGGCTTTTTCGGATACATTGGCAACCATATAGGTGAATGGGTCTTGAGGTTCTTCTGCCTGAGGCACCATCTTGAGGGAATCTGTCGGGCAGACGCCAACACAAACGCCGCAGCCCATGCAGTCCAGCGCGGAAACAGCAATAGAATATTTGTAAACGCCTTTGCCCTTGCCAGCCTTGATATCCACAATCTTTGCGGAAGCTGGTGCGGCGGCTACTTCTTCTTCGGTCAGCGCGAATGGGCGGATGGTTGCGTGTGGGCAGACATAAGAACACTGGTTACACTGCACACAGGTATCCGGGTTCCAAGTCGGCACAGAAACCGCGACGCCACGTTTTTCATAAGCGGCGGCGCCATGTTCAAAGGTACCGTCAACATAGTCAGAGAACGCGGATACAGGCAGGGAATCGCCATCCATACGACCGATTGGGTCGAGCAGGTCACGTACCATTTTGACGGTTTTTTCACGGCCGCCAAGGTCGGCAGACGGCTTGTCATCGACAGCGTCAGCCCAGGAAGCTGGGATATCAATCTTGACAAACGCATTTGCGCCAGCGTCAATCGCCTTATGGTTCATATCAACCACATCCTGACCCTTCTTCAGGTAGGACTTGGTTGCGGCATCCTTCATAAACTGGATTGCCTGTTCAGACGGCATGACCTTTGCCAGCGCAAAGAATGCGGACTGCAAAATGGTGTTGGTGCGTTTGCCCATGCCAATTTCAATTGCGAGGTCAATCGCGTTAATGGTATAAAGCTGGATATTGTTTGCCGCAATATAGCGCTTTTCAGAAGCGGCAAGATGCTTATCCAGTTCTTCAGGGCTCCACTGGCAGTTGATGAGGAATACGCCGCCTGGTTTTACATCGCGGACAATCGGGAAGCCCTTGGTAATATAAGACGGGTTATGGCAGGCAACAAAATCCGCCTTGTTGATATAATAAGGGGATTTAATCGGATGGTCACCAAAACGCAGATGGGATACAGTAACGCCGCCAGTCTTTTTGGAGTCATACTGGAAATATGCCTGGACATATTTGTCGGTATGGTCGCCGATAATCTTGATGGAGTTTTTGTTTGCGCCAACGGTGCCGTCACCGCCAAGACCCCAGAACTTGCATTCGGTAGTGCCTTCTGCCGCGGTGTTCGGGGAGGGCTTTTCTTCCAGCGACATATTGGTCACGTCGTCGACAATGCCGATGGTAAACTGTGCCTTGGGCTTATCTTTTGCCAGCTCTTCATAAACCGCAAAGACAGAAGCCGGTGGGGTATCCTTAGAACCTAAGCCATAACGTCCGCCAGTGATGACCTTGTCAGTGACGCCAGCGTTTGCCAGCGCGGTGACAACGTCCATATAAAGCGGTTCGCCCTGACTGCCAGGTTCCTTGGTGCGGTCAAGCACAGCGATTTTCTTTGCGGACGCCGGGATTGCGGCAACCAGTTTATCAGCCGCAAATGGGCGGTACAGGCGCACCTTAACCAGGCCAACTTTTTCGCCTTTAGCGGTCAGGTAGTCGATAACTTCTTCTGCAACGTCGCAGATTGAACCCATAGCAACAATCACGCGGTCAGCGTCAGGCGCGCCGTAATAGTTAAATAACTGATAGTCTGTACCCAGTTTGGCATTGACTTTACCCATATATTCTTCCACAATTGCCGGTACAGCTTCATAATATGGGTTGGAAGCTTCGCGGTGCTGGAAGAATACGTCGCCATTTTCATGGGAGCCACGCATGACAGGGCGTTCCGGGTTCAGCGCACGGTCACGGAATGCTTTAACCGCGTCCATATCGCACATTTCCGCAAGGTCAGCATAATCCCAGACTTCAATCTTCTGGATTTCGTGGGAAGTACGGAAGCCGTCAAAGAAATTGATAAACGGCACGCGGGATTTGAGGGTTGCCAAATGAGCGACAGCCGACAAATCCATAACTTCCTGTGGATTGGTTTCTGCCAGCATGGCAAAACCGGTTTGGCGGCAAGCCATAACGTCAGAATGATCGCCGAAAATGTTCAGCGCATGAGAAGCGACAGTACGCGCCGAAACATGGAAAACGCAGGGCAACAGTTCGCCCGCGATTTTGTACATATTCGGGATCATCAGCAGCAAACCTTGGGAAGCGGTATAAGTGGTGGTCAGTGCGCCAGCAGCAAGTGAACCATGCACAGTGCCTGCCGCGCCTGCTTCGGACTGCATTTCAACCACTTTGACTGTTGTGCCAAAAATATTTTTTTGGCCTTGGGCAGCCCATTGGTCAACGCTGTCCGCCATGGGGCTTGACGGGGTAATTGGATAAATACCCGCAACTTCTGTGAACGCATACGACACATGAGCCGCAGCCGTGTTGCCATCCATGGATTTCATTTTTCTTGCCATATTTGTTTATTCCTCCTTCAATCTAAAACCAACGTGGGAAATAATATAAGCAAAACAAAAAACAAACAACAAACAGCATCTGCGCACAGGTCAAGGCGCCCGATGCCTTGTCTATTTTAGCACAGGAAAGGCGCATATGTAAACCGTATTCTGTGAAAACTTTTGCTTTTTTATCCGCCTGCTTGTAAAAGCGTTGTCAAAATGGTGAGTTTGTATTATAATGAGGAAGAATTCTTTACAAGTGGAGGGCAAGTTATGGTTTCCATCTGTCATTGCGCTGGGCTGCGGGGCATTGACGGCTATCCGGTTGCCGTGGAATGCTCCATTGCTTCCGGGCTGCCCCGGCTGGATATAGTCGGGCTGCCCGGCAAAGCCGTCAGCGAATCGGCAGAACGCATTCGGTCAGCGGCGGCTTACTGCTCGCTGGCATGGCCATCCGCCCGGCTGACCATCAATCTCGCCCCGGCAGATACCCGCAAGGAAGGTGCGATTTATGATTTGCCTATTCTGCTTGCTGTGCTGGCAGCGGCAGGCACCATCCGCCCGCTGCCAGCGGACGCCGCATTTTTTGGTGAGCTTTCGCTCTCCGGCGAACTGCGCCCGGTTTCCGGGGCGCTGAGCATGGCGCTTGCCGCCCGCGACGCGGGGCGGCGGCAGGTGTTCCTGCCCGCGGGCAACGCCGCCGAAGCGGCTTTTGCCGAGGGCATTGCCGTTTATCCGGCAAGCCATTTGCAGCAGGTGGTAGACCATCTGGCAGGGCGCAAGGCACTTGCGCCCTGCCAGCCGCCGCCCCAGGCGGCGGCAGCCCCTGGCGAGGGGATGGATTTTGAACATGTGTTGGGACAAAGCGGCGTGCGCCGTGCGCTGGAAATTGCTGCCGCAGGCGGGCATAATGTGTTGCTTTGCGGCGTGCCAGGTTCGGGCAAAAGCCTTTCGGCACGCTGCTTCCCCACCATTATGCCGCCGATGACAAGCGCGGAGCGCTTGGAGGTCATCCGAGTATGGTCTGCCCTTGGCATGGGTGCGGAAGCCGCCCACATGGCGGGGCGCCCGTTCCGCGCCCCACACCATACCATATCGGCGGCCGCGATGGCAGGCGGCGGCTCTGCCGCCCGCCTTTCCCCTGGCGAAGTATCGCTGGCACACCGGGGTGTGCTCTTTCTTGATGAATTGCCTGAGTTCCATACCGATGTACTCGAAGTGCTGCGCCAGCCGATGGAAGATGGATTTGTCA
This sequence comes from uncultured Butyricicoccus sp., assembly GCA_910584935.1. Taxonomy (GTDB): domain Bacteria; phylum Bacillota; class Clostridia; order Oscillospirales; family Butyricicoccaceae; genus Butyricicoccus_B. The sequence goes on from CAJUDU010000035.1 coordinate 12,467, forward strand.
GCATTTCCCGCACAGCGGGCAAAGCGGTTTATCCGGCGCGGTTCCAGCTTTTGGCTGCTATGAACCCTTGTAAATGTGGCTGGTATGGCACAAACCGCTGTACCTGCGCGCCTGAGGCGGTGCGCAAATATTTGCGGCGGCTATCCGGCCCGCTGATGGATCGGATTGATTTGCAAGTGGACGTGCAGCCGGTCAGATATGAGGCGCTTGCCGCCCGTGGGACGGTACAGGAGGAATCTTCTGTCAGCATCCGCGCAAGGGTTGCGGCGGCGCGTCAGCGCCAGCTTGACCGCTATGCCGGAACAGATATTTCCTGCAATGCTGATTTGCCAGTGAGCAGGATTGCGCAGGATTGCCCTTTAAGCCCGGATGCGGAAAAAATGTTGGAATCCGCATTTGAACGCATGGGGCTTACCGCGCGGGCATATGACCGGATTTTGCGGGTTGCGCGAACCATTGCGGATTTGGCAGGCGTGGATACCATCGGAAGCGAGCAGATTGCGGAAACCATTCAATACCGCCAGCTTGACCGGCTGGGGATTTCGGGATAAACTTGTGGATGGTGTGCATAACATTGTGGAAAACCTTGTGGATGGTGTGGAAAACGCATCATCATCGACAAAAACCCCATTTTTTCGAGAGGGTTAAGTGTCAAAATCACTAAAAACGCTATCATGGATTTAGATAATTTCACGGAGGAAAACGATTTGCCCCCGGTTAGGAGGCGCATCAAAGCGCAACTTGAAATAAAAAAGAAAAGGAAAGAAAAAATATGAAACTCAAACGACTTTGCTGCACGGCATTTATTGCCGCGGCACTTGCCGCCATGGCGCCGCAGGCATATGCCTTGCGGGATGTATCCATCTGGGCACAAAATGAGGTTTGGAAAGCTGCTGCCGCTGGCGTGGAACCCACATCGTTCAGCGCGCTGAACGCACGCAGTGATGTGACCCGTGCGGAATTTTGCGCGGTTGCTGTGCGGCTTTATGAAAGCGGCACCAACAAAGCCGCAAGAGTTACCGATGAAGACCCATTCACTGATACCGATGATATCCATGTTGTGATTGCAAGCAGCTTAGGGCTGGTCAGCGGACGAGGGGACGGCACTTTTGACCCGGATGCGTTTGTTACCCGTCAGGAACTATGTGTCATGTTGGGCAATGTGCGTCGGGTGGTATCCGGCGAAAACGGGAATTTATCTGCCGGCGGCTTATCCGCTTACAGCGATGCTGATAAAGTCGCATCATGGGCGGCAAAAGATATGGCGGATATGGTTAGTGCAAAGGTCATCAGCGGCACATCGCTGGCAAATGGGACAACCCTGCTTGCCCCGACCGATACCGCTTCCCGCGAACAGGCAGTGATTATGGCAATGCGTTTTCTGGAAAACTGTGGCCTCCGGGAAGCCTATGGCGTAACCGGCACAGACGACAAAACCACTTCCATCATTACACCGGTGCAGCCTGGCGAAGCGCCGCCATCCTCTGAAGACCCTGAACTTTCCGCCGACCCCAAAGACGATGAAAACTGGGATACCTGGCAGCCAGACCCAGATGATTATCCATCTGTGGATGATGAGCCGCAATCGGCAAAACCGGTCAGCAGCAAGGTGACAGCTTATCGTCCAACCATCCAGAAATATGCCGCGCAATATGGCATTTCGGATTATGTACGGCTGATTGAAGCTGTTATGATGCAGGAATCAGGCGGCGAAGGTACAGACCCCATGCAGGCGGGCAGCTGCGGCTATAACACACTATACCCGCGCCGTACCAACGCTATTCCGGATCCGGAATATTCCATTGACTGCGGTGTACATGAACTAGCGGACTGTCTCAAAGCTGCCGGGGTGCAAAGCCCAACCGATATGCAGAATATCCGCATGGCATTGCAGGGTTATAACTATGGTTCAGGCTACATTCGGTGGGCAAAACGCAATTATGGTACATATTCAGCAGAAAACGCAAAAGAATTTTCTGAAAATATGAAAGAACAACTTGGCGTCCGCATTTATGGCGACCCACAATATATCCCGCACGTATTGCGGTATTATCCATACCAGTAAGGCAAAAAACAGAAGAAGTGGAAAGAAACCGCAGGCATGAAACTGCCTGCCATTTGGGAGGAAGAGCATTTTGCAGACCATGACATCTTTGAAACGGTATTGCTGTGCAGCATTGGCTGCCGCCACGATGACAGCGGCGCTGCCAGCCGCCAGCGCGTTAAATAACATTTCTGATTGGGCACAGGGCGAGGTCGAACGCGCTCAAACCGCAGGACTGATTCCAGAAACATTTGCCGCGCTTTCCGCGGGCGGGGATATCACCCGCGCGGAATTTTGCGCGGTTGCGGTGCGGCTTTATGAAAGCAGCACAGGCAAAACCGCACCACAGCCGGAAAAACAGCCATTTTCAGACTGCCAGGACAAACAGGTTGCTGCTGCCAATGCGCTTGGGCTGGTCAGCGGCAAAGGCAATGGCACATTTGCGCCAAACAGCCCGGTCACACGGCAGGAAATGTGTGTTATGCTGGGTAATGTCCGGCGTGTGCTGGCAGATGGCGGCGAAGTTTCTTTAAACGGCGCGTTGGATTTATATCAGGATAAATATGCCGTTGATGATTGGGCGGCAAAAGATATGGCATATATGGCAGGCCATGGCGTGATTACTGGCGCGGCACAGCAGGACGGCGCCATGAAACTATTGCCGCAGGCAACCGCTTCCCGGGAACAATCACTGATGATGGCAGTCCGTTTCCTTGAAAATTGTGGTTTGCGTGATGTTTATGGCGTAGTTGACCCGGAAAGCGGCGCAATTACGCCGCAGGTTCCAGCAAACAACGGAAAAACAGATGCAGCGGCAAAGCCGCAGACAGATGAGCCTATCAGCGAACCTGAAACTCCTGAAGTATCCGTTCCGGCGGACAGCAGTACGCCGGATGAACCATCCGATCATTCTGATAATGATGATATGCAGGATGCGGTTTTAGCCGATGAAAAAGATATCCCCATGCCACAGGATGAATTATTAGACGGTTCCTATGACCCGGAACTGTTTTTATCCCCGATTACACCTTCCGAAGCAAAAGCCCTGATTGAGGAGGGAAAAGAAGCGTTGGTATTTGGCAGCAGCGGACGCGGTTACAATACTCAAGCGCAGGCAGAAGCTGCCATGGCAGATATTACAGTACCGGTATGGCGGCTGCAAAAAGACGGCACAAAAGTTGCGGGAACCGTTAATTTAACTGTCAATGCGGCGCTTGCGGAGCTATATGAAGCCATTTTTGAAGAAATTTTTGAAGGGCCGGAACAATTCCCGATTAAAGACGCGGGCAGTTATTCCTGGCGGTCAAATGCGCGGTCAGAACATCGCTGGGGTACAGCCATTGATATCAACTGGGATGAAAATATGGAATGCAACATTGATAAAAATGGCAATGTCACCCGCATTACGACTGGTTCCTGCTGGGAACCAGGGGAAAACCCTTATTCCATCCCGGCCGATGGTGATGTGGTGCGTGCGTTTAAAAACCATGGGTTTGCCTGGGGCGGCGACGCCTGGACAAGCAAACGGGATTATATGCACTTTTCTTACTTTGGACGTTAATTGAGGTGTTTTTCTGGTATGAAAAATCAAACGGTTTATCTTTATATCGAGCTGGAAGGCGCGGAACTGGATATTGAACCGCTTTACAGTTTATTTGCCAAATGCAGTTGTTTTGGCGCGCCGGTTGGGGAAACATATTATACCTATGAAGCGGATGGGGAAAAGCGTGCCCGCAAGCGGACAGCCGCTTATTTCCAGGCGCGGATGGAATATAATAGTGACCATGACGACCCGGTGAATGATATTATCATTGAATTTTTGAATATGTATTGTTATGAAGGTGCGCCGCTGCGGGATGTCATTGCAAAAAATGAGATCAAGTTATGGTGTTCTGTCGCGTCAGACGCGCCGCAGATTGTGTCTACCATCCGGCTGAACGCGATGAAACGGCTGGTGGAATTAGGGCTGGATATCGGCATTACCGTGGTGCAGAAAGGGCGCGTCTTTTCTCGCGCCTGATGGGGACTAAACCATGAGATTTTATACTTTTTTACAGGAAAACCGGGAATGTGTTGGTGTTGGGTATGATGCTGAAACGCTGTATCCATTGTCTGCGTTTGGGCTTGCTGAAACCGATATGCTGACACTAATCCGGCAAATGACGCCGGAAAAATGGGATATTTTATCTGACCTGAAAAATGCGGATTGCCAGCCTGTTTCACGCAAAGGGTTAAAATTATGCGCACCAATTCCGCACCCGGCACAGGATGTCATTTGTTTAGGAATTAACTATCATGCCCATGCGGAAGAAGCTGCGCGGTTCCATGCGGACGCCTTTGGCGGCGAACGCCCCAAACCGATTTATTTTTCCAAGCGGGTGGCAGACGCCACCGGGTATGGCGATATGATACCGATTTATGAAAACCTGGTGGATGGATTGGATTATGAAGCGGAACTGGCTGTGATTATCGGTAAAGATGCAAAAAATGTACCCGAAGACAGGGTACAGGATTATATTTTCGGTTATACAGTGCTGAATGATGTATCCGCAAGGAATTTGCAGACCGCACACAAGCAATGGTATTTTGGCAAAAGCCTGGATGGATTTACCCCCATGGGTCCCGTGGTTGTCACAGCGGACGAAATCGCTTATCCACCGCGGCTGCGCATTAGCTGTACTGTGAATGGAGAACTGCGGCAGGACAGCAATACCAGTTTGTTGATTCATGGCATTGGGCATATTATCGCGGAATTATCCCAAGGGATAACGCTGAAAGCTGGAACAATCATTGCAACCGGTACGCCCGCAGGCGTTGGCATGGGATTTGACCCGCCGCGTTTCCTGCAAAAAGGGGATGTGGTGACGTGTACCATTGAAAAAATCGGCAGCCTGACTAATTTTATCGGATAAGAAGGTAAAAACAAGGGATTAATAAAGGGAGGGGCTTGCCCCTCCTCTTCATTTTGCGCAAAATGCGGTATTTGATAAAAACTTCAATTTACCCTTGACAGACGATACTATATGTAGTATCATGTTTATACAAAGGAGGTTGAGAGAAATGGAAATTACTTAAAATGCAAAAAAAACATTTGATATTACAAGGTGATTAAAATGAAATTTATTTCAAAAAACTAGAATATTTTAGATAAGGAGAGTGTGCTGGGTGAAAATCATTTTAAAAAAACAAGCACAAAAATACTTGGATCGTGTAGATGAAGCAACATACAAAAAATTATATAAAGCATTGGCGCAATTATCACAGATGAAAGGTGATATCATTCGCTTAACCGGGTATAATAATAGATATCGTTATAAAATTGACCATTATCGAATTGTTTTTGAATGGTTTAAAGGAACATTCGTAATTACAGTAATTGAAATCAATACAAGAACAAACATTAAATATTAATGAAAGGATGATAAGTATGGGACGGGCTTTGACTATGGAAGAAATCGAAAAACGCTTTGCGGAAATCAATGCGATGCCAGCAGAACAGCCCACACCGGAGGAAATCGCCGCGATGGAACAGGCAGATCGGGAAGATCCTTCCGAATCCATTTCCCTTGAAGAATACAAAGCGAAAAGGGAATACAGCGGCAAACTGCTGGTTCGCATTCCCAAGGAATTGCATCGGGCGCTTGCGCAAGCGGCAAAAGAAAATGGTGTCAGCATTAACCAATATGTGCTTTATAAGTTAGCCAAATAAGTACGGGAGGGGGGCTTGCCCCTCCTATTATTTTGTGCAAAACACAGCAAAAAGGCAGGGCAAACCATGATCGGTTGCCCTGCCCTTTATTTTTTTATGCTTTTTATAATATGCGGTGCATCACAAAAAGTATTTTACGCCGTTTTCAAAAATCGGCTGGAATTTCTCCCCATAAATATTCCGTCCAACATAAGGGCTGTACCGTTCGGTATGCCCCATTTTGCCAAGGACACGTCCATCAGGAGATGTAATCCCTTCAATCGCACCCAATGAACCATTCGGATTCCACTGGATATCCAAAGAAGGATTGCCATCCAAATCGGTATACTGGAACGCAACTTGTCCATGGTCAAATAAGGTCTGAATGACAGGTGTCGGTGCAATGAACCGACCTTCCCCATGAGATACCGCAATGGAATGTAAATCCCCTGGCTGGAACGAGGATAACCATGGGCTTTTCACCGAGGTCACACGGGTGGTGACATACCGGCTCTGATGCCGCCCAATTAGGTTAAAGGTTAATGTTGGATCATCCGCTGTCATTACATCTCGGATTTCCCCATAAGGCACAAGCCCTAATTTGACCAGCGCTTGGAAACCATTGCAAATGCCAAGCATTAAGCCATCCCGCTTGCCAAGCAATTCATGGATGCTGTCTTTAATGCCTGCGCCGCGCAGGAATGATGCAATAAATTTGCCCGAACCATCTGGTTCATCACCACCGGAAAAACCACCTGGTAAAATTACCATTTGTGCCCGGCGAATTGCGTTTTCCAGCGCCTCGGCAGACTGCGCTAACGCGTCAGCCGAATAATTGCGCACCACAATAATTTCTGCCGCGCCGCCTGCGCGTTCTACCGCGCGGGCAGTATCATATTCGCAGTTGTTGCCTGGGAAAACTGGGATAACCGCAAGCGGTTTTGTACATTTTACCGCTGGCGCATGGGTTTGCCGCTCTGTGTAATCCTGAATTGGTAAATGGGATACGGCATCCGGTTTGCCGCCGTCATCACGGGTGGGGAATACGCCTTCCAGCGTGCCTTCAAAGGCGCGTTCCAGCGCGTCAAGGGTAACACTCTCCCCATAGCCGGAAACCGCCGCTTCCGCGGTTGTACGCCCAACCAGCCAGCATGCGGGCAGTTCCTCTGCCGCTTCTACCAAAATACCGCCATAGTTTTCAAGGAATAACGCATCCATTGGGAATTCCGCGTCAAACGCAAACCCGATTTTATTGCCAAGCGCCATTTTACAAATGCCCTCGGCAACGCCGCCTGTGGTCAATGCCCATGCCGAAATGGCTTTGCCATCGGCAATCAATCGCGCCACTTCATCCCAGGTATCCCGTACCATATCATAATCAGGCGCGCCATCGGTGGTATATGTCGCGTCAAATAAATAAACCGAATGCCCCGCCGCTTTGAATTCCGGCGAAATCAGCCGGTCTGCCTGCTGGGGCGCAATCGCAAAGGATACCAAGGTAGGCGGAACGTCCATATCATCAAACGAACCAGACATGGAGTCTTTGCCGCCGATTGCGGCAAGACAAAGTTTTTCCTGTGCGGTAAATGCGCCAAGCAATGCCGCAAGCGGTTTGCCAAACCGTACCGGGTCTTTGCCCAAACGTTCAAAATATTCCTGGAAGGTTAAATAAGCAGTTTCATAATCACAGCCTGCCGCAACCAGTTTAGCAACTGATTCCACAACCGCCGCGCTTGCCCCAAGGAATGGATTTTGTTCGGAATGATAAGGGTCAAACCCAAACGCCATCACCGACGCGGTCGACGCCTGACCGGAAAGAGCAGGTAAAGTCGCTGCCATCACCTGTGCGGGTGTAAGCTGGTATTTGCCGCCAAATGGCATAAAGACAGAACTTGCGCCAATGGAACCGTCAAACCGTTCGACCAAACCGCGTTCCAGACAAATATTTAAGGATGCCGCATGGTTTAATAGCTGTTCGGAAAGGGTATCGCCGTCCGGGTTGCGCTCGATAGATGGCGCATCCAAATGCGGCACATGGGCTTCGGTGTGCTTGGCACAGCCGTTTGTATTGAGGAAATCACGCGATACATTAACAATCACTTTGCCATTCCAGGTCATGCGCAGCCGGTTTGTATCAGTGACGACCGCAACACGTACCGCTTCCAAGTTTTCCTGTGCCGCTGCCGCAATAAAACGGTCAGCATCTTTTTCCCGTACCACAACCGCCATACGTTCTTGGGATTCAGAAATCGCAAGCTCTGTGCCATCTAAGCCATCATATTTTTTGGGTACGGCATTTAAATCAATGTCTAACCCATCCGCAAGTTCACCAATGGCAACAGATACGCCGCCCGCGCCAAAGTCATTGCAGCGGCGGATTATACGGGTCACTTCCGGATTGCGGAACAAACGCTGGATTTTTCGTTCTTCTGGCGGGTTGCCTTTCTGCACTTCAGCGCCACAGGTTTCCAGAGATTCTTCGGTATGCTTTTTGGAAGAACCAGTCGCGCCGCCACAGCCGTCACGCCCGGTTTTGCCGCCCAGCAAAATGACAATATCACCGGGTTCCGGCACTTCACGAATGACATTTTGCGCAGGCGCCGCGCCAACAACCGCACCGATTTCCAGTCGTTTTGCCACATAACCCGGATGATAAAATTCATGGACTAAACCGGTGGCAAGCCCAATTTGGTTGCCATAGGAGGAATAACCTGCCGCGGCAGTTTGGCACAGCTTGCGCTGGGGCAGTTTATGCGGCAATGTCGCGGATAATGGTACCGTCGGGTCGCCCGCGCCAGTCACACGCATTGCCTGATACACATAAGATCGTCCGGATAATGGGTCGCGGATCGCGCCGCCAAGACAGGTTGCCGCGCCGCCAAACGGCTCAATTTCCGTTGGATGGTTATGGGTTTCATTTTTGAACATCAACAGCCAGTCTTCCAGATGGTTGCTGCCGTCCGCATCATCCACCTGCACTTTGACTTTAATCGAACACGCATTGATTTCCTCAGATTCATCCAAATTGGAAAGATAACCGCGTTTTTTTAGGATTTTTGCCCCCACAGTGGCTAAATCCATCAAAGTTACCGGACGCTTGGACGCTTTTTCTGCCCCATAAATTTCTGTGCGGGCAGTCATATAGCTGTCAAATGCCTGCTGAACAAGCGGGTCATCAATGACCACATGGTCAATTTCTGTAAAAAATGTGGTATGGCGGCAATGATCTGACCAATACGTATCAATCATACGCACTTCGGTGATGGTCGGGTCACGTTTTTCGGTATCGCGGAAATAGCCCTGTAAAAAGGCTAAATCATCCGCATCCATGGCAAGCCCTAAATCATGCAGCAACGCTGCGCGGGCAGTTTCATCCATGGCGGTAAAACCGGTGACGGTGGCAACATCTGTCGGGATTTCATAACTGGTTTTCAGTGTGGCAGGCTTGTCCATAGTGGCTTCACGCGTGTCCACAGGGTTAATCAGATAGGTTTTTACCTTTTCTTTTTCCGCGTCGGTCAGTGCGCCTTCCAGCACATAAACTTTGGCAGCGGCAACTTGTGGACGTTCACCGCCAGTTAAAAGCTGGATGCACTGTGCGCAGGAATCCGCACGCTGGTCAAATTGTCCAGGCAGCGGTTCCACAGCCAAAATGGTATGTTCGCCCTGCGGATGGGGGAAATCCTCGTCATAGCAAATATCTGCCATGGGTTCGGAAAAAACAATTTGACGCGCTTTTTCATAGGTTTCATGGGACAGCCCTTCAGCATCATACCGGCACAGGTAACGTACCCCTGTTAAGGTTTTCAGCTCCAGCTGTTCGGTTAGATTTTGGTAGAGGCTGCGTGCTTCCACATCACAGCCAGCACGTTTTTCAGAATAACAACGGTAAACAGCCATGTTAAACTCCTTATAAAAAATATGTATTCTGGAAAGCCGGAATAGCTTACCAATGCTCAGAAGATGATAATCATTACACTCATTTAATGATACCTTATTCTAACTGCTTCATCAAGCCATAAACTGCCGAAAGCGCATTGAAATTCCCGCTGAATCGTGTATAATTTAATCAAAGGGGGGCAGCCGTCTGGCTGCCCCGTATCATAAAAGCGGCAGTTGGCGCAACCCTGGCAGGAAATCATTGCCGGTTTGCCTGACGCTGTGTTTTATCCTATGCGGGATGCTGCGAAAGGGTTCATGGATAGGATTAATGAAATCATGAGGAGGAAAATAAAATGATGGAAATTAAGCTGTCGCCGTCGATTTTATCAGCAGATTTTGCAAATTTGGCACGAGATATCAAGATTGCGACGGATGCAGGGGCAGAATATGTCCATGTTGATGTGATGGATGGGCATTTTGTGCCCAATATCACCATTGGCGCGCCGGTTGTCAAGGCATTGCGCAAAGCAAGCGATTCCGTGCTGGATGTCCATTTGATGATTGCTGACCCGGATAAATATTTGGATGATTTTATCAAAGCAGGGTCAGATATTATCACTGTACATTATGAATCCAATGGTGATACGCTGGAACAACTCAAAAAAATTAAAGCGGCAGGCATTAAAGCATCTTGTACAATTAAACCAGGCACACCGGCAGATGTGCTGCTTCCATTGCTGCCATATTGTGATATGGTGCTGATTATGACCGTAGAACCAGGGTTTGGCGGACAGGGCTTTATCCCGGAATGTATGGATAAAATTAAGTTTATTCGCAAAGCCATTCAGGAAAACGGTTATTCATGCGAACTGGAAATTGACGGCGGCGCAAAGCTTTCTAATACGGCGGAAATTGTTGCGGCGGGCGCTGATGTGATTGTAGCCGGTTCAGCGGTATTCGGCGGCGATATCGCAGCGAATGTCAAGGGCTTCCACGAAGTATTCGCAAAAGGTGTGGAGCAGGCAAGCTGGAAGAAATAATACATTAAAGGGGGAAGGGAAGCAATTGGTTCCCTTCCCCCTTGCCGCTGTGATGTTTGTACCTGTACATCGTAAAAAAAAATGAATATTTTTGTCCCCTTAAACGCGGTATATACCGTTTTTTTGTTTGATTTGCAATCAATTATTTTATTGTCGAATTTGCGTTTTTGCTTGCATTGGATGCCAAAATGTGATTTTTTTAGGGGAAGAACATGGTCATGCCGCGATTTTCTATCAGCGGGATAAAGCGCACACAATTTATTGCGAAATCTTCCCGAATGATGGCGCCGCTTACATCCGGGCTTGCAAAACTGCGGGTGGTCAGCTTGTGCGCGGCAAAAAGAAAGCTGGGCTTGACACAAAAGGAATTAAATTATGTTCCGGCGATTTCATGGAAATGAAATGCGGTACATTTTTGGTTGAATTTATTTGATATCATTGGGGTGTATGAAAAAAGGGGGAGCTGGAAAAGTTATGCACGTGGTACTTTCCATTTACAGTGAAAAAGCGTTTAAAGAATTTGTCATGCCGTTTTCCCTGAATATTGAAACAGCGATTTCTGTCCGGGGGGATGTTTTCGGTTTGCCCGAAGATTTAGGGCAATACCGCATAATGCGAAATCCGCAAAAATGTGATATAATATAAATA
>CAJUDU010000036.1 GCA_910584935.1 uncultured Butyricicoccus sp.
CACGGGATAATCTCGTCCATGATCTCCAGAAATTCTTCCCGCTTTGTCTTCTTTTCCCGATAAGCGTATTCCATATCACTAAAACTTTCCTGTTTCATGCTCCATGCCCCCTTTTCCCCTATTATACCACTTCCTGACTCATGGAGGATTAAATCAGGGGCTCCTTTATCGATATTCGTCTGCTCAAAGAAAAGCAATGTGTAAAAAGGCATATATGCTCTTTTAAAATCGTATGTTTAATATCTATGATGACAAGTATGCAAAATATCATAAATGCCTTGCCCAAGGTAAGAATAAAGCATGGGATGAAATCATTGTGTTTATTACCAAGGCATAAAAGAAGCCCTGTCCGCCGCCAAACGGGACAGGGCTTTAGAACAATTATCGCATACCGTATATTGGGCTTTACATATCTAATCGGGTTAAATCAGACAATATTTCTTATCAATACCGACCAAAGAAATCAGCCTCGGTAAAGCTGTTTTCGGATTGGCATTGTATGCCAGCCCATGCTTTGCATGATTTCATCTGCCTGTTTGGTTGCTTCACCACTCCAGCCATAAGAACCAAAGGCAAGCCCGATACGGTCTTTGGGCTTTAACCCACGCATATAGGTCATAAATGCGGCAACCGTTGGCATCATATTATTGTTCAGTGTGGACGCACCAATCATCACAAACTTCGCATCCAGCACATCCCCCATCACTTGTGAATAATGTTCATCGCGCAAGCAGTGCATGTGTACTTTCTTACCCAAAGCTTCATACTCAGCCTTGATTTTTTGTGCCATTTCTTCTGTGGAACCCCACATGGAATCATAAACGATGACCACTTTATCCATATCACATTCATTCTTTGCCCAACGGCTGTAGGCTTCCACCATTTCTTTGATATGAGAGCGTAGAATGACACCATGGGAAGGGCAAACCATGCCAATATCCAGCCCACTAGCTTGTTCTAACAGTTTTTGCACCTGCATACCAAATGGCAGTACAATATTGCCATAATAATCTGCGGCGCGTTCCATGAGGCGCGGCAAGCCCATTTCATCATCATAGGTTTCACCTGTGCAAACGTGCTGCCCGAATGCATCATTGGAAAACAGGATTTTTTCTTCTGCCAAATAAGTTAGCATGGAATCCGGCCAATGCACCATTGGTGCAGGGATAAAATGCCATGTGTATTTGCCTGTGGAAAGGGTATCACCGGCTTTGACAATGTGCCAATCCATACTTTGAATCCCATAATATGCATTAATACCCGCTTTTGCACCGTTTGTGCAATAAACCGCAAGGTTTGGGTTACGCTGAGCAATTGCTGGGAAAGAACCCGAATGGTCAGGTTCAATATGGTTCTGAATCAGCACATCAATTTTTTCAATCGGGACAATTTCCTCAATATTTTTGAGGTAGTCTTCGGTGAATTTTGCCTTGACATTGTCAATCAATGTGATTTTTTCATCAATCACTAGATAACAGTTGTACGTTGCCCCGAATGGGGTTTTGTAGCCATGGAAAATACGTACATCTGGGTCTTTCACCCCAACAGCATAGATATTGTCACGGATTTTTGTTACACACATTGTTTTTCTCCTAATTCTGGCGCGATAAAGCGCCTGTTTTTTTACTTCTGATAAAGTTTATTCATTTCTGCCGCAGCATTTTTTATATTTCAGCCCGCTGCCGCAAGGGCATAAGTCATTGCGCCCAACTTTTTTTTGTTTGCGGACAGGTTCTTTTTTCACTGTGCCGTCATCCGCGCCAGAAGCGGCTGTTTCTTTGGCAACTTGTTCGCGTTTTGGTTCTTCACGGGTGCGCACCTGTGCCAGGTAAATTGTCCGTACTGTGTCTTCCCGGATTGCGTCAACCATCGCGTCAAACATATCAAACCCTTCGCGTTTATATTCCACAACAGGATCATATTGCCCATAAGCGCGAAGCCCTATACCATTGCGCAGTTCGGTCATCGCATCAATATGGTCCATCCACTTGCTGTCTACATTACGCAACAGGATAACACGTTCCAATTCCCGCATAATTGGGCTGCCAAGCGCTTGTTCTTTGGCGGCATAAACTTCATGCGCACGGTCTTTAAGTTGGTTTTTCATCTGATCCGCAGTCAGGTCGTCAAGTTCTTCCGCCGTGAACACCAAATCTTCCATGCCAAGGAACAAACCAAGGAAACGGCGGCGCACTTGTTCTATCATTTCGGGTGTAATGGTTTGATGTTCGCCAACCGCGCCTTCTACGGCGCGGTCAATGGTTTCATCAACCATACCTGTGATATTTGTGCTGACATCCTCCCCGCTTAGCACTTTTAAACGCTGCCCATAAATGATTTCGCGCTGCTTATTCATCACATCGTCATACTCCAACACGTGTTTACGGGTGGCAAAGTTGCGGGATTCTACCTTTTTCTGTGCGTTTTCAATCGCATTAGAAAGGATTTTCTGATCAATCGGTTCATCATCTTCCAGCCCAAGGCTTTCCATCATGCCTTGAATGCGTTCCGAACCAAACAGGCGCATCAAATCATCTTCCATGCAAATATAGAAAGAGCTTTCACCAGGGTCGCCTTGGCGCCCGGCACGCCCGCGTAACTGGTTGTCAATCCGGCGGGATTCATGGCGTTCAGTGCCAAGGATATATAAGCCACCAGCCTGACGGACTTTTTCCGCGTCCGCATCGGTTTCGGATTTATATTGTTTGTAAAACTCGCTGTATTTATTGCGGGCTTCCAAAATTTCCTCATTATCCGTATCGGCATGACCGGTTGCTTCGGTGATAATTTCTTCCGCGTAGCCAGCTTTTTTCAGCGCTTCGCGGGCAAGAAATTCCGGGTTGCCGCCCAGCATGATATCTGTGCCGCGCCCTGCCATATTGGTAGCAATGGTCACAGCCCCCAGTTTGCCAGCCTGCGCAACGATTTCTGCTTCCTGTTCATGATATTTCGCATTGAGTACGGTATGTTTGATGCCTTTTTTCTTGAGCATGGCAGACAATTCTTCTGATTTTTCAATGGAAACCGTGCCGACCAAAATTGGTTGCCCTTTGGCATGACATTCCTCAATGCGGCGGATAGCTGCCATGGTTTTGCCACGCTGGTTTTTGTAAACAGCATCCGGGTTATCCTTACGGGCAACTGGCTTATTGGTCGGGATTTCTACAACATCCAGCTTATAAATGGAACGGAACTCTTCTTCTTCGGTCAGAGCGGTACCGGTCATGCCGGACAGCTTGCCATATAAACGGAAAAAGTTTTGGAAGGTAATCGTTGCCAGCGTCTTAGATTCATGCTGTACCCGCACGCCTTCTTTGGCTTCAATCGCTTGGTGCAGCCCTTCATTATAACGCCGCCCGAACATCAAACGTCCAGTAAACTCATCCACAATAATGATTTGCCCTTCCCGCACCACATAATCGACATCTTTCTGCATAATGCCGCGGGCTTTGATCGCTTGGTTGATATGGTGCTGCAAAGTGCTGTTTTCCGGGTCGTTGAGGTTGTCAATTTTGAAATAAGCTTCCGCACGGGCAGTCCCTTTTGGGGTGAGGGTAGCGGTGCGGGCTTTTTCATCCACCAGATAATCAGCTTCAATTTCGTCCTGTTCTTCCTTGGCATCCACTTCTTTGACACGCATCGCGGTCAGACGGGCGGCAAACTGGTCGGCAATTTGATAAAGCTGGGTCGATTTATCCCCTTGTCCGGAAATAATCAGCGGGGTACGGGCTTCATCAATCAAAATGGAGTCCACTTCGTCCACAATCGCAAACGCATGGCCGCGCTGCACCCGTGAGTTCATATAGATTGCCATATTGTCACGCAGGTAGTCAAACCCGAACTCATTGTTGGTGCCATAGGTAATATCGGCTTCATACATCGCTTTGCGGTCTTGCGGTTCCACCGCATGGATAATCAGCCCGACTTTTAAACCAAGGAAACGGTAAACCTTGCCCATCCATTCGGAGTCACGTTTTGCCAGATAGTCATTGACTGTGACAATATGCACGCCTTTGCCCGTAAGGGCGTTGAGATAAGCGGGCAGAGTTGCCACTAAGGTTTTGCCTTCACCGGTTTTCATTTCAGCAATGCGCCCTTGGTGCAGCACAATACCGCCAATGATTTGCACACGGTAATGGCGCAGCCCAAGCACACGGTCTGCCGCTTCGCGGCAGGTGGCAAAGGCTTCAGGCAGCAAATCATCAAGGGTTTCACCATTTTGGAATCGTTTTTTAAATTCATCCGTTTTGGCGCGGAGTTCGGCATCGGTTAATTTGCGGTATTCATCTTCTAACGCAAGAACCTTATCTGCAATGGGTTCAATTTTCCTGACCTCACGGCTGGAATAGGTCCCAAAGATTTTTTCTAAAAATTTTGCCATGGTATCAGCCTTTCAAATTTCTTTCGGTATTATAATCCAGAAAACATTATATCACAAATAGATAACAAACAAAACAGCAAGTTGTAAAATAATTTTGGTGTTTTCGCTTGTATATATATTTGGAGGAACTGCCGGAATTAATGCAAAACAATCAGATCAAAAATAAAACCCCTGCCAGCAAGGGCAGGGGATGAAAGACGCCAGAATTTAGTCGCGGCTATTAAACAGGCGCAGAATATACAAAAACAGGTTAATAAAGTCCAAATAAAGCTGGAGCGCCGCGAAAATAGAAGCCTTTTCCAAAAGGGCGGCGTCATGGCTGCAAGCCGCGTGTAAAGCTTTGATTTTTTGGACATCATAAGCGGTAAAAACAAGAAAAATTGCAGCGCCGCCAAAGCAAAGTAGGCGTTCCACACCGCCAAATCTAAAGAACATACCAAGCAGGTTAAACAGGATCAGCAGCACCAGCCCACCGAGCAGGATAGGACGCAACCGGGAGAGGTCTACTGCGGTAAAATAACCGACAGCCGCCATAATGCCAAAATAAGCAGCTGTAACGCCAAAAGCAAGCACAAGCGCAGGGACTTCAAAATAGAGGAAGTACGTGGAAAATGCCAGTCCATTCAGCACGGCATAAAAGAAAAACATCAAGCGGGAAGCGCCGACCGATATTTTACCAATTTTTGCAGAAAGGCTGAACACCGTGATAAGTTCCAGAATTGCAAGCACAGCCATCGCTGGAACAGACAGGAGAAATGTAACAATGCCTGTCATATAGGTTGCAAGCATCACAATAAATGTGGTTGCAAGCCCGAGGAACATCCAGCCAAAGGCTTTCGCGGTATAGCGTCCAACCGAGCAAGGTTTCACACTGTAAGAATCAGGATACATAAGAAATCACCTCACAGAAATATATCATATCTTCTTCTTAACGATTATAGCGCATCTTTATCCCCATGTCAATGTGTTTGTAAGATAAAGCATATATCTGATATAATATATGTAATTCTATAATTTTTTATCAGGTTTTATGACGGACAAGATATGACCTTTTTCTTTATAACAGCACCAAAAGGCATATGGTTGATTTTCGGCAAGGGTTGTTTTATAATGGGCATGGCAAGCCAGTGAAAAATAGGCAGTGAATAAAATGAGAGGAGCACGACCACCATGAATATTGAAGAACAGTTTAACCGGATTGCACAGGAATATGATGCAAACCGTAAAAAATTCATCCCTTGCTTTACGGATTATTATGAAAATACCACGAAGTTTATCCTTTCTAATGCCCCGGCACCCAAAAGGGTGTTGGATTTGGGTGCCGGGACAGGGTTGCTGACCTATTTTTGGTATTCATTATGCCCATCCGCAGCTTATGTATTGGTTGATATCGCAGCGGAAATGCTGCAAATTGCACAGGAACGGTTTGCGGGGATTGATCATATTTCGTATCAGATGCTGGATTATGCAAAAGCATTCCCCGATGGGGATTTTGACGCGGTTATTTCCGCGTTATCCATCCATCATCTGGCGGATGCGGACAAACAAAAACTATTTACCAAAATATATAATACGCTCCCGGCTGGCGGGTTGTTTGTGAATTATGACCAGTTTTGCGCCGGACTGCCCGAAATGGATCAATGGTTTGATGCTTATTGGCAAAGCCAGCTCGCGGACAATGGGTTATCCGCACAAGATATTGCATTATGGCATAAACGCAGGAAACTTGACAAAGAATGTTCGGTGCAGGCGGAAATTGAAATGCTAAAAAAATCCGGTTTTTCGATAGTGCATTGTGTTTATACCTGTCAAAAATTTTCTGTCATTGCAGCGGTCAAACCCGCTGCGGATTGATAAAAAACAGCGCTACAAGGAAAAGGCATGACAGATTGTTTGCCCCAAATCTGCCATGCCTTTTTGTATTCCCGTATTGCCTGTGTTATACGGGAATTACCGCATAACCATTTGCACTTTCCCTGATTTTTGTATCCGCATCAAAGTGTATATACCTGCAACGTTTCATAAACTTCAAAGACTTTTTTCAGGTTTGCCATTTCCGTGCCTGCCAAACGCGCACAAGCCCGCCCAGTTGCAACTGTATATTTTGCCAGTTCGCAAAAACTCAGCCCGGTGTTCATAGAATTTGCGATAGCGCCAACCATCGCGTCCCCTGTGCCGACCGCGCCGCAGTCAAAGATTTTCGGGTTGCTGTTGACATATAATGATTCTGGTTCATCTTTGGACACAAATAATGCGCCCTCTTGTGACATCGAAACGCAAACGGCACGTGCGCCTTTATCGAGCAGCTTGCGGGCGCTGTGGATTGCCACTTCCGGGTCAGCAGTGGCTTCATCGCCAACCGCTTCCGCCAACTCAAAAATATTGGGCTTTACAAAATCCGGTTCCAATTTGAGTGCCGCTTGCAGCCGCTCTCCGTCCGCGTCAATAATCAGGCGGCAGCCAGATTTTTTAATCAGCTTGCAAAGCTTAATATAGTTTTCCAGCGAGAATTTTGGCGGCACAGAACCAGTGATAACAAAAATATTTTCCGGCTGAAGATAATGCTCTACCCGTTCCAAAAAGCGTAGGTAATCGCCGTCACTGATTTTGTTGCCGGGCTCATTGATTTCGGTGTGGTCGCCAAACGCGTCAATGACTTGGACATTCACGCGGGTTTCGCCGGGCACATCCACAAAATCATGATGGATATCCGCCGCGGTCAGGGCATCTTTCATAATACGCCCATTTGACCCCGCGGAAAATCCAAGGGCAACACTTGTGCCGCCAAGCGCTTTGACTGCACGTGAAACATTGATCCCCTTGCCGCCAGGCTCGACCATACTGCCGACTGCACGGTTCAGCTTCATTGGGGAAAGTGGGCGGTCGATCCGGATGGTACGGTCGAGCGCAGGATTCAGGGTAATGGTGATAATCATGGGGAAACCTCCTGTGTGCATCTCTCTACACTTATATATTTTACCTGCTTTCAATTCTTTTGTAAATATCGTTTGGACAAGAACATGAAACATTTTTTGTGCCATGCAGAGCAAAAGGTGCATTTAATTGGGAAAATTCTGGCTAAATTTTAACTGTTTATATTGCATATTGCCTTTTGCAGGGGTAATATTCCAAATCAGGCGATGTTTACAGGGAATGGATGAGTGTTGCATAAGAAACGGGATTTTTCACAAACTGACTTTGCAAAGCTGTAAAAATAGGGATATCAGAAAAAAGGAGGGCGCATGATGGAATTTTGCATGAAATGCGGTGCAAAACTGGAATGCCGCTTTTTGGAAAACGAAGGCATGATACCATATTGCCCGGTTTGCAAGGCATTCCGTTTTCCAGTGTTCAGCACAGCGGTCATTATGATTGTCATGAACCAGCCACAGGATAAAATATTGCTGATTCAGCAATATGGCGGGGATGCCTGGATATTGGTGGCAGGCTATATTAACAAGGGCGAAGATGCAGAACACGCTGTGCGGCGGGAGGTCAAAGAGGAAATCGGGCTGGATGTTATCCAGATGCAGTATCAAGGCAGCGCATATTTCCGCAAAACCAATTCCCTGATGCTGTGTTTTTCCTGCCTTGTGGATGCCGAAACACTTGATGGGATAACGGCTGAGGTAGACCGTGCCGCATGGTTCCCAGTGGTGCAGGCACAGCAGGAAATCTGCCCGGACAGCATTGCCCAAAAATTCCTTGATGGGTTTCTGCAAAGAAAAGGGAAAAAACCATCGTACGCTGATAACATTATACCATAACAGCACACAAAATTTAAACACAAACATTATGTTTTATCATAAATGCCACCAAAGAGAACCAGATACTTGTTTTTTTGTATTGCATCGGTTATAATAAAACAGAAGATTCGACAGGATGTCGGAAACAAAATGCAAGGGATTGATATTATGGATAACAACGGTTACGAAATCCAGGAATTTTTAGGCGCGGCAACCCTCATGGCATATGACCGGGGAAATAAATTATATCGGCTTAAAAAAATAGAGAAGCTTGAAAAATTCGGGCAGACCTATACCGCTGAAATACGCGACCGGGGCGGGAAATTTT
This sequence comes from uncultured Butyricicoccus sp., assembly GCA_910584935.1. Taxonomy (GTDB): domain Bacteria; phylum Bacillota; class Clostridia; order Oscillospirales; family Butyricicoccaceae; genus Butyricicoccus_B. The sequence goes on from CAJUDU010000036.1 coordinate 8,456, forward strand.
ATACGGTTACTGTGGAGATGTCACACGATAACCGGGTGTTGGATTGGGAATGCCATTGCGGTTATCAATACAGCACCATTTGCAAGCATATTGTTGCCACTGTTTTGGCAATCCGGGCTGGCGAATATACCGAAATCATACCAGCCCAGCCAACAGAAGTTTATATCGACCTGCCTGCGCTTTTTGCGCAGGTATCCAAAGAGGAACTGGAAAATTTGGTAGGGATACAATGCAAAAACAATAAGTGGCTTTGTTTGGAGCTGGTTTCCGCGCTGGACACTAAAGGGGATCAGGAATTTGTCGCGATGCAGCAAGCGGTACACAGCATTGTAACCGAAAATATGTATGAGGGCGAGATTGACGCACGGGGTTGTCAGAAAATCAACCGGGATTTGCAGTATGTTTTGAAAAAAGCAACCCGCTGGATGGAACGGGGAAAATTTGACAAGGCATTTGCAATCATACAATATCTGCTGGTTATCACCGTGCTTTTGCATCAGAAATTAAACGATAAAGACCCCGAAAACGGGAACCGGTTATCCCAAATGCTGTATGCCCTATCGCACCTGACGGAAGACTGCATCAATGCAGTAAGATACACGTTTCCAGCCGAAGAGCGGCAGCAGTATTTGACACCTTGGCTGGAAACCATGGAAAATAATGCGTTTGCGCAACAGGAAGAAATCCGTTATCTTTATTTACGGCGGCTCGTCCCGCTGGTACATACAGCAACAAAACAGCAGATGTTTGATCTGCTGGACAAAATCCAGGCAAAACATTGGGAAGAATTTGAGGATCACGAAAAATACCTAAAAACGGATAAGTATATCCGATATGAAATTATCCGGCAGGCTGATGGGCACGCTGCCGCGCGGGAGTTTATCAATCAAAATCTGGACATGGAAGATTTCCGTATCATGGCAATGGAAGAAGATATCCGAAATGGCGATTATGCACATGCGGAGCAGCTATGTTTACAAGGGGAGCAAAATGGATGTTCCAGAAGAAATCTTGAAACACTGCGCCAGATTTATGACGGCTGGGGGAAAAAAGACAAACTGCTGGAAACCCTTTGGGCTTTGATTGATCAAGGGAGTTTGTATTATTATGACGATTTAAAACAGGTATTGATGGAAAAAGGACAGTGGCAGCAGAAATGCCCCGTGCTTTTGGAAAAAGTGAAAAGTCATTGTTCCCTGGAAACTTATATGTACCATCTGATGAAAGAAGAACAAACCGAAAAACTGATGGAAGAAGTGCGCAGCCATCCGGAAACTGTGTTCCAATATGGGGATTGGCTGGCAACTGACTATATGGAAGAAATTTGCGCCATGGCAGTGGATCGTATTCGTAAGGAAGCGGAAGCAGCGAGTACACGGCGGGATTATCAACAGATTTGCAAGCATTTAGATTTGCTGATTGATTTCGGCAGTCTGGACTTGGCAAATGACTTGGAAGAGGAATTTCGCAATACCTACAAACGCAAACCCGCATTTATGCAGGAATTGGACATTTGGGAACAATACGGATAACGCCCTGCATACCCAGGCAGGCAGAGGAGGGGCAGCGCCGTGCAGTTATGGAACCTTATTTCGGAAAACCGCCATATTAGCTTCCGGCTGACTGAGCAGTTTGATGGCAACCCAGCATGGAACGCAGAACTTGAAATTTTATATGTGCTCAGCGGGCAGATTTCCTGCACCGTTCACCGGGAAAACTATCAGCTAAAAGAAGAAGATTTCATCATTTTTAACCCCTATGAGATGCACAGCGTCCAAGGGGAACACTGCAAGGCAATTTCCCTTTTTATCTTTCCGAAGCTTTTATCTTTGCACACTAGCCGACAGGCGGATGAACAGATTTTATGTTGTTCAGTTGACCAGTCTATCCCGGAAGCCTGCTACCGTCAGGTGCGGCAGTTTATGGCAAATATCTTTTTGTTGTCTTATCAAAAGGAGCCTGATGAATATCAGATTTATAGCGAAACCCTTAATCTGCTCAGTGCTCTGCGGGAAAATTTTCGGGTCAAAAAAGGGTCAGGCTCAGATAAGGAACAAAGTGTCATGGAGCATATCCGGAAAATTGTCTGGTATATGGATAAACACTATATGGAAAACCTGACGCTGACGGAAATCGCAAAACATGAATTTATCTCCCCGAATTATTTGTCCCATTTGTTCCGGGATTACCTCAACACTTCTTTTGTGCAGTATTTGCGAATGCTGCGGCTAAATCATGCGTATGCCGATTTACAAGGCACGAATTTAAGCGTCACCGAAATTGCCATGCGCAATGGCTTTAGCAGTGCAACAGCATTTATCGGGTATTTCCGTGATGTTTATGGCAAAACCCCGGCGAAATTCCGCAAACATACCAAACCCAATTATTATGGGCAGGTTATCCCCATGGATGAAAAAAACCTGCATGGGCTGACCAAATATGCGACCCGTTCTATGCAGGCGGTTTCGCTGCTGCGCAATAATATGGAAACCCGCATTGTGGGAATTGATTGCAGCCAGCCGGGGCAGCCCCGCCCGCATTCCTGGAATGAACTGATGAATGTTGGCTGGGCAAAAGAGCTGCTGCTTGCGCCATTACAGCAGCAAGTTTTACATACTGCGCAGTCGCTTGGGTTCCGAATGGTTGGGTTTCATGGTCTTTTTGACGATGATATGTACATTTATAATGAGGATGAGGACGGCAACCCTTATTATAACTTCAATTATTTAGAGATGCTGTTTGATTTCCTGGTGGAAAATAATCTTGCCCCGCTTTTGGAACTCAGTTTTATCCCGAAAAAATTGTCGTCCAATGAACAGCAATATTATAACCATTTTTCACATATCAGCCTGCCCAATGACCTGGCGCGCTGGCAGGCGCTGATTGAAAACACCTTGCGCCACTGCATTAACCGGTATGGGCTGAAAGAGGTCAGCCGTTGGCGGTTCGTGCTGTTCAGCGCGGTTTATGTGTATTATGGCTGTATTTCTGAATCAGATTGGCTGACATTATGGCTTGCCACACAACAAGCAATCCGGCGGGTCAGCCCCGCGTTAAAATTTGGCTTAAATGATGACCTTGGGCTGCTGGCGCCGAGTTACAATCGGGTTTGGGATTATATCAGCAAAGCGGCAGCGGCTGGACAAGCCCCCGACTTTTTAGCGTTCCAATGTTTTTATGGGGATTACTATGCCTCTGGTAATTTGGCGTTTGGCATGGTTTATGGGCAAAAAGAAATGCCTTTGCCCCATTCGCCAGATGAAGATTATCTTTCGCATAAGCTGGATGATTTGGAACGCGAAATGGCGGCACGGCATATCAGCCATTTGCCGGTGATGTTTGAAAAGTGGAACTCTACTGTTTGGCAGCGTGATTCCTGCAATGACGGCTGTTTCAAAGCGGCATTTTTGGTGAAAAATATTCTGGAAAACGAGGGGCGGCTGCAAGCCTTTGGGCATTGGACACTTAGCGATTTTATGGAAGAGGTGCCGCACAGCCCACAGCTATTCCATGGCGGTTATGGGATACTTACCTATAACGGCATTCCAAAACCGGGCTATTATGCACTGCAAATGCTGTCCCAGCTTACCGGGCACTGCATTGCCAAAGGAAATGGCTGGTATGCAACCTATGATAGCAGCGATGCCCATATTCTGCTTTATCATTATTATCATTATGATTTGCTGTACCAGCGGGATTATTCTGTCCGGAGTGATGGCGTTTTCCAGTTTGAAAACAGCATTTCATTCCAGGTGCAGCTTGCCCACCTGCCGCCGGGGCAGTATGAATTTACGCTGCAAAGCATTAGCCGGGAAAATGGAAGCTCCTATAATGTATGGCTGGAAATGGGCGCGCCGGATTCGCTGACCCGTGAACAGATTGAACATATTAAACAGGTAGCGCGCCCTAGGCTGGAAAAATGGATGGAATATCTGAATGGGGACTATACGTTTACCGCGCAATTAAGCGCACATGAAGTGCAGCTTGTGACAATCCACCGGATGTACTGACAACAGCCCTTTGCCAACACAGGCAAGGGCTGTTTTTTTATAATAAATATCCCTGAAATATATTAATTATGTGAAAAAAATCGCGAAATCTACAAAAAAACATCGTAAATATTGTTAATCTTCTATGATATCTCGGAATTTATTCGTGAAAATATATGATTTATGTGGTTTTCAATAAAAGATTTCATGGATATTCACCTATTTCGGCGATAAAGCAGATTTATTCTGCATGATATCCGTATTTTTAGGTGAAATTAGATGATATACTGTGAACAACATCAAAAGAGATTGGTCATAATGACGGATCAAAAAACAATTGAAATTGAGAAGGAGATTGCGTGTATGAAAAAACGGTTTACATCATGGATAGCAACAGCATTATCCGTTGGGATGCTGGCAACTTGTATGGCAGGCTGTGGCGACGGAGATAACGGCGGCGCAGCAGGCGGCAGCGGTGCTGGTGCATCCGGCGGCGGCAGCGCCTCTGGCGATAAGCCGAAAATCGGCATTGCCATGTCCACCTATGACGACCAGTGGATTTCTTATCTGATTGATGAAATGAATGTTTATGCCAAGGAAAATCCGGATTTTGAATTTTCCTTTACCGACGCACAGAATGACATTAACACCCAGCTTGGGCAGGTAGAACAGTTTATCGCGGAAGGTTGTGCGGCAGTGATTTGCAACCCTGTGGAAACAGACAGCTCCGCGCCGATTGTAGATGCCTGCAATGAAGCAAACATCCCGATTATTTCAGTCAACCGCCCATTTGCCAACCAGGATGATGCCACTTCTTACTGTGGCGGCGACTCCAAGCGTTCGGGTGAAATTGTGATGGAAAACATCGCAAAGATTGCCGATTACAAAGGGAAAGTAGCGGTGATTGCTGGTGAGGCAACCCATGAAGCGGCACGTCTGCGCACCGAAGGCATTCAGGAAGTTGTTGACAAATACGAAGGCATGGAAATTGTTTATCTGCAAAACGCAAAAAACTGGGAGCGCGCCAAGGCAATGGCTTTGACAGAAGACCTCATCCAGTCGGGTACAGAATTTGACATTGTCATTGGCGAATGCGACGAACTCGCAATTGGTGCAATCCTTGCCATGGAAAGCGCGAATATGAAAGTCGGCAAAGACGGCATCCTGGTTGGCGGCATTGACGGCACACCGGATGGCCTCCAGTATATGGACGAAGGCAAGGAACTGATTGACGTATTCCAAAACGCGACCGGTCAGGCACGCGGTTCCATGGATGCGGCAATGAAAGCAATCAAAGGCGAAGAAGTTGAAAAAATGAACCTTATCGACTATGAGCTGATTACGCCGGATCTGTCCCAAAAATACCAAGACTTATGGGCAAATATCACCTGATTTGAAAACCCAGCATAGATGCCCCTGCCGGGCTTGCCCTGGCAGGGGACGCTAGAAAGGCGGCGAAATTGATGGCGGATGAATATATCCTCAAAGCAGACAATATCACAGTGCAGTTCCCAGGGGTAAAAGCGCTGGACAATGTACAGCTGCATATCCGCAAAGGCACCGTCCATGCGCTGATGGGCGAAAATGGCGCGGGCAAATCCACACTGATGAAATGCCTGATTGGCATTAACCATCCCGATGAAGGCGGCACTATCCTGTTCAAAGGGGAAAACCTGAAATTATCCAGCCCGCATGATGCCTTATCCCGTGGCATTGCGATGATTCATCAGGAGCTTTCCCCCATCCCAGAAATGACGGTCACAGAAAATATCTATCTTGGCCGTGAAACCATGAACGGTCCATTTGTCAACCGCAAAGCAGATATTGCACGCACCAGGGCATTGCTGGAACGGCTAAATATCCGGGTCAGTGCTACCGAACAGATGAAAAACCTGAGCATGGCAAATACGCAGATGGTGGAGATTGCAAAAGCGATTTCTTATGACGCGGATCTTGTCATTATGGATGAACCAACCTCTGCCATTACAGAAGTGGAAGTCAAGCATCTATTCCAGATGATTGAAAACATGAAGGCACAAGGCATCTCCATTATTTATATCACGCATAAAATGGATGAAGTCTTTGCCATTGCGGACGATATTACCGTGTTGCGGGATGGGCAGTTTATCGCAACCATGCCTGCCGCAGAACTTGATAAAGATAAGCTCATCAACCTAATGGTAGGGCGTACATTAACAGATATTTTTCAGAAAAAGAAGGCTGAAATCGGCGAACCGATTTTATCCATCCGCAACTTCACCCGGAAAAAAGAATTTCGGAATGTCAGTTTTGATGTCCATCGGGGTGAAATTGTCGGTATGGCAGGGTTGATGGGCGCAGGGCGCTCAGAACTGATGATGTCACTGTTTGGTGTGACAAAACATGAAACAGGGGAAGTTTATTTGCATGGCAAAAAAGTCGAAATCCGTTCCCCAAAGGATGCCATACAGCATAAGATGGCATTTTTAACCGAGGACCGCAAGCTGACCGGCTTATACCTGATTTTATCCGTGCAGGAAAATATCACAATGGCAAGCATTGACCAGTTCTGTGGCAATGGGCTGATACAGCACCGGAAAATCAAAGAAACGTGCGAAACTGAAATCGGCAAATTCAATATCCGGACGCCATCCATCAATCAGCGTGTAGAACTGCTTTCAGGCGGCAATCAGCAAAAAGTGCTGCTTAGCCGCTGGATGCTGACCGATCCGGATGTTTTAATCCTAGATGAACCGACACGCGGCATTGATATCGGCGCAAAATCAGAAATCTACCGCCTGATGAGCGATTTGGCACAGCAGGGCAAAGCAATTATCATGATTTCCTCTGAACTGCCCGAAATCATCGGGCTGAGTGACCGGGTTGTTGTGATGCACGAAGGAAAGGTAACTGGCATTTTAGATGCCGCGGAAGCAACGCAGGAACGCCTGCTCAGCTATGCAGCTGGGGAATCAGACGATTACAGGGGGATGTGAAACGGATGGGCAAACTGAAAACATTTTACCAGAAATATGGGATGCTGCTGGTGCTTGTCGCCATGGTCATTATCATTTCGATACTGGAACCCAATTTCATGCAGGTAACCAACTTAATGAACGTACTCAAGCAGATTTCCGTCTATGCCATCATCGGCTATGGCGTAACCTTTATTATCATTACCACAGGCATTGACCTTGGTTTGGGCGCATATATGGCGCTGGCAGGTGTTATTGCGGCGTATATTGCGCAGTCAGCATCAACGCCGGGCGTGGTATCCGTGCTGGCTGGCGCCGCAACCGGTATTGTCATTGGGCTTGTCAATGGGCTGATTATTTCGATTTCCAAAATCCCACCGTTCATTGTCACTTTGGGCATGACGACCATTACCCGCGGCATGGCACTGCTGCTGACCGATGGCAAACCGGTTTCCCGCTTAAATGAAAGTTTCCGCTGGTGGGGCGGCGGGCGGTTTTTGGGCATCCCTACCCCGATTGTCTGGCTGATTGTCATCACCTTTATCAGCTGGGTACTGCTTGACCATATGAAATTTGGGCGCTATACCCGCGCAATTGGCGGCAATGAAAAAGCAGCTGTGATTTCTGGCATTAACATCATGAAATATAAAGTGCTGATTTACACATTCTCCGGCTTATGCTGTGGGCTTGCAGGCGTTATTCTGGCGGCACGTGTTGCTTCCGGTTCGCCAAGCGCGGCGCAGGGCTATGAACTGGACGCCATTGCGGGCAGTGTTATCGGCGGTACAAGTATGATGGGCGGCACAGGTTCTATTTTCGGCGTATTTATTGGTGCAATGGTCATTGGCGTGCTGAATTCCGGCTTGAATATGCTGGGCGTATCCTCCTATTGGCAGGATATTGTCAAAGGTGTTATCATCATTGCAGCAGTTATTGTTGACGAACGCAAGAAACGTGCGAAAATATAAGTAGAACCGAATGATAAACGAGGTGGATTTTCATGACATCAAAAGAACGTGTACAATGTGCGTTTGCACACAAACAGCCAGACCGAGTGCCGGTTGATTTTGGCGGCATGAGCTGTTCGCAGATGCACGTCACCATTGTGCAAAAGCTGCGGGAATACTATGGGCTGGAAAAACGCCCCATCCGCTTATGGGATGTATTTGGCATGACCGGGTTACTCGATGACGATTTGAAAGACGCAATCGGCGTTGATGTGGAGCTGGTAAAATCCTATGGCGGCAGCTTTGGCATTAAAGATACCGGCAAATGGAAAGAAGCAAGTCTGTTTGGCGTAGACCTGCTGGTACCGGAACAATTAGAACTTTCCAGCGATGGCAAGGGCGGTTATTATGTATATCCACAGGGAGATACAGCCGCACCGCCAAGCGGGCATATGCCAGCGAACGGGTTTTATTTCGATAATCTGGAGCGCCAGCAGGAAATCGATGAAGATAATATGGATGCTTCCGACAACTTAGAGGAATATGGTGAACTAAGCGAGACAGAACTTACATATTATAAAGATACGCTGGAAAAATACCGTGGCTGTAAGCGGGCGGTTGTGCTTGACCCAGGCGGGGCGGCTTTGGGTGATGCTTCACAGATTGCAGGGTCAGGGTTAAAGCATCCGAAAGGCATCCGTAGTGTAGCGGACTGGTATATGGCGCCGCTGCTTTACCCGGATTATGTGCATGAAATTTTTGAACGCCAAACCGATCTTGTACTGAAAAACTGGGCAAAGCTTTATGAAATCGCAAAGGATATTGTAGATATCATTTATGTGTGCGGCACAGACTTTGGCAGCCAAGCATCTCAGATGTGTTCCAGCGCGGCGTTTGATGAATTTTATATGCCATATTATAAAAAGGTCAACAAGTGGATTCATGAAAACACCACTTGGAAAACATTAAAGCATTCCTGTGGCGCGGTTTATCCTTTTATCCCCAAGCTAATTGAAAGCGGGTTTGATTCATTAAACCCTGTACAGTGTTCAGCGGCTGGCATGGATCCACAACGGCTGAAAGATGATTTCGGGGATAAGATCCTGTATTGGGGCGGCGGTGTGGATACTCAAAAGGTATTGCCATTTGGCACGCCTGCCGAAGTGCGCAGACAAGTGTTGGAGCGCTGTGAGATTTTCTCGAAAAACGGCGGCTATATCTTCAACTCCATCCATATTGTACAGTGCAACACGCCAATTGAAAATGTTGTGGCAATGATTGACGCTGTGCATGAATTTAATGGCACAAAATAATTCTTCTTCTCTATTTCTTTTCTCGAAAGGGGGGCGGGCACTGGATGTGCCTGCCCTTCTTTTTGATGAATCAGCTAAAATAACTTCCCTTTTTGCCTGTAACCTGCTATAATGCAAAGGAGAAACCAGCCGGGAGATGACCAGAGTAATGAAAACATTTTTGGAACGGATGACAGCAACAAAAGTTATTGTGTTTGGATACCTATCAATTATCCTGTGCGGCACATTATTGCTATCCCTGCCAGTTTCAACAAAAGCGCATCTGTGGACGCCTTTCCCTGACGCGCTGTTTACCGCGACGTCGGCAACTTGTGTCACCGGGCTGATCGTATTTGATACAGCATCTTATTGGTCATCTTTTGGGCAGGCGGTGATTTTGGCACTCATTCAGGTAGGTGGGCTGGGTTTTATCACCATGGCAATTATGGTTGCAGTCTTTTCTGGGCGGCGTATTGGGCTGAAATCCCGCTTTTTAATGCAGGAATCTATTGCCGCGCCGCAAATGGCAGGCATTGTTCGCCTGACTCGGTTTGTCTTTACCGTGACGCTTGTGGTAGAAGCCATTGGCGCTGTGTTGCTTGCTTTTCGGTTCATCCCGCTTTTTGGCATTGGCAAAGGCATTTGGTATAGTATTTTTCATGCTATATCCGCATTTTGCAATGCGGGTTTTGACCTCATGGGCACATACAGTGGGCAGTTTTCTTCACTGACCGCATTTACCAGTGATGCGCTGGTCAATCTTGTGATTATGGCGCTAATCATCATCGGCGGGTTGGGATTTTTCGTTTGGGAAAACTTATGGCTTTACCGGCGGGATAAAAAGCATTTTTCTTTGCAAACCAAAATCGTATTGCTGACAACATCGGTGCTTGTGGTATTGCCTGCCATATTACTGCTTGTGTTCCAGCATGGCGCCATGCAAAAAAACCTCGCGGGTACAACACAGGCATTATCTGCTCTGTTCCAATCGGTGACAACACGCACAGCAGGATTTAATTCGGTCGGTTTGGATGGCTTACAGCCCAACAGCCAGCTTTTGATGATATTATTAATGCTGATAGGCGGTTCACCAGGTTCCACAGCAGGCGGCATGAAAACAACAACGGTTGTCGTGCTGCTGCTTTGCCTGCGGGCATCCTTGCGGCGTGAAAAAGAACTTGAATGTTTTGGGCGGCGCATTGATGACCAGGTTTTGCGCAGTGCTGTGACAATTACGGTCAGCTATTTGGCGCTGACCGTGGCAGGTACTATGGCGCTGTGCCACTTGGATGGGGTGCCAATGATGGCGGCAATTTTTGAAACCTCATCCGCAGTGGCAACGGTTGGGCTAACGATGGGGCTGACGCCTACGCTTAGCTTGGCATCTCATATGATTCTGGTTTTCCTGATGTTTTTTGGGCGGGTTGGGTGTTTGACCCTGTTATATGCCATTACAGAAAACCAACTGCGCAGCTTGTCCCGGATGCCGCTTGAAAAAATTGCAATTGGATAAATTGGAAGGGAGTATCCTATGAAATCAGTCCTGATTATCGGCTTAGGTCGTTTTGGCACCTGTTTTGCGAAAAAAATGGTGGAACTAGGCAATGAAGTGATGGCAATTGACACATCAGAAGACCGTATCAATGAAATTGCGCCCGTTGTAACAAGCGCGGAAATTGGCGACTGTACAAAAGAAGCATTAATTGCTTCGCTTGGCGTGCGCAATTTTGATTTATGTGTGGTAGCAATTGGCGATAATTTTCAAAGCTCGTTGGAAATCACGGCGCTTCTGAAAGATTATGGCGCGCCTTATGTGCTTGCGCGTGCAAATCGGGATATTCATGCCAAATTTCTGCTGCGTAATGGCGCGGATGAAGTGGCTTACCCAGAAAAAGAACTGGCGACTCATTTGGCAGCGCTGCATTCCAGCAGCAGTGTGTTTGATTTTATCCCGCTGAATGATGAATATTCAATTTATGAAATCGCTGTGCCGCAAGAGTGGATTGGCAAATCCATTTTAAAAATCAATGTGCGCAACCGGCATGGCATTAATATCCTTGCGGTGAAAACCGGTGAGGATTTAACACCAAACCCACCGCCGTCCTATGAATTTGGGGAAAGGGAAAACCTGATTATCATGGCAAGCGACCGGCAAATACAAGAACTCTTATAATGGGGATTTACTGACTGAGCAGGCAGACATATCAATGCAGGAAATGGGTTTTTACCTATGCCTGCATTTATTTTTTTGCGCAAGCCCTTGGTTGTATTCAGAAACTAATATTGGGATAAAAAGGTGCATAAAATCATATGGGAAAAAGCAATTGACAAATTTTTTGCGGCATGATACCATAAAACTATCATTAGTAACGATAATGATTATCATGAATCCCATGCGGCAAAGGAGGTACTCCCGTATGTTATTTCAGACCACCGAATCCCATGAAGCGTTGCGCGCAAAAATTCGCGCCTTTGCTGAAACCGAGGTCAAACCCCATGCTTTCCTGATGGATAAGGAAAATGGGTTCCCTGCTGAAGCTGTACACAAACTCGCCGAAATGGGGCTGATGGGCATCCCATACCCGACGGAATATGGCGGCGCTGGGTTGGATGTTTTAAGCTATGCCATTGCTGTGGAAGAGCTTGCCCGTGTCGATGGCGGCACTGGCGTTATCCTGTCTGCCCATGTTTCGCTTGGTACATGGCCGATTTTTGCATTCGGCAATGAAGCCCAAAAACAAAAATACCTTGTCCCACTGGCAAAGGGTGAGAAAATCGGCGCATTTGGCTTAACAGAACCCAATGCTGGGTCTGACGCTGGCGGTACCGAAACAACCGCTGTTGATAAAGGGGATTATTACCTGCTGAACGGCGGCAAAATCTTTATCACCAATGCGCCAAAAGCAGATACCTATGTTGTATTTGCGGTGACAACGCCGGATATCGGCACACGCGGCATTTCTGCCTTTATCGTCGAAAAAGGCTGGGAAGGTTTTACCTTTGGCGACCATTATGACAAAATGGGCATCCGTTCATCATCTACGGCAGAGCTTATCTTTAATGATGTGAAAGTCCCCAAAGAAAACCTGCTTGGCAAGGAAGGGCAAGGCTTTAAAATTGCCATGGCTACGCTGGATGGCGGGCGAATTGGCATTGCGTCCCAGGCGCTGGGCATTGCACAGGGCGCCTATGAATCTGCTGTCCAATATGCAAAAGAACGTGTTCAGTTTGGCAAACCCATTGGCTTTAACCAGGCAATCGGGTTTAAACTGGCAGATATGGCGACAAAACTGCGCTGTGCGCGTTTCCTTGTCTATTCTGCGGCAGAAAAGAAAGAAGCCCATGAACCATATGGCACAGAAGCGGCAATGGCAAAAATGTATGCTTCTGAAATCGCATTGGAAGTCACCAATGATGCTGTACAGATTTTTGGCGGCACAGGCTTCCTCAAAGGCATGGATGTCGAGCGTATGTATCGTGATGCTAAAATCACCACAATTTATGAAGGCACAAGCGAAGTGCAGCGCATGGTCATTGCGGCATCTATTATGGGCAAGGCACCCAAACAGGCTGGCGGTTCGTCCAGCCGTCCAAAAAAACCTGCGCCAATCACTGGCGTGCGTAAAAAACATATCTTCAAAGAAGGTTCCGCACAGGATAAAGTGAATGCACTGGTAGAAGCGCTGCAAAAAGATGGGCACGACTTCTCGGTTGGCATCCCGATTGATACCCCGATTGCGCAAGCAGAACGTGTCGTATCTGCCGGTCAGGGCATCGGCAGCAAGGAAAATATGAAACTGATTGAAGATTTGGCACGTGCTGCGGGCGCTGCGGTTGGTTCCTCCCGCCCGGTTGCCGAAACCCTCAAATATGTGTCGCTGAACCGTTATGTCGGTATGTCTGGGCAGAAATTCAAAGGTAATTTGTATATTGCCTGCGGCATTTCAGGCGCAATCCAACACCTTAAGGGGATTAAGGATGCATCTGCGATTGTCGCCATCAATACAAATGGCAATGCGCCGATTTTCAAAAACTGTGATTATGGCATTGTCGGCGATGTCAATGAAATCCTGCCGTTGCTGACGGCTGCGCTCGATACCGGAGAAAAACAACCTGCTCCGCCAATGGTTAAGATGAAACGCCCGCCTGTTCCGCGCCCAGAACCGATTGGCAAACGCTATGTCTGCGGCGGCTGCGGTTATGAATATATCCCAGAAAGAGGCGACGAAGAAGCTGATGTTGCCCCTGGCACCCTGTTTGAAAACTTGCCGGAAGAATGGGTTTGCCCAGAATGCGCAGAAGGCAAAGGTCATTTTATTGAAGCTTAACAGCCGTGCTTGAAAAAAGGAGGATTTATCCATGTATTGTGTACGCAATGTAACCGATGATGTTTATTGGGTCGGTGCGAATGACCACCGCTTAGCCCTGTTTGAAAATATTCACCCAATTCCCCGCGGCGTATCGTATAACGCTTATTTGCTGCTGGATGAAAAGTCCGTCCTGTTTGATACAGTGGATTGGTCAGCATGCCGTCAGCTTCTTGAAAATGTAGAGCATCTGCTGGCTGGTAAACCGCTGGATTACCTGCTGATTAATCATATGGAACCAGACCATGGCGCATCAATCGAAGAAATTCTGCTGCGCTGGCCGGATGTGAAAGTGATTTCCACAGAAAAGGCATTTATGCTGATGCGGCAATTTGGTTTCCATGTCGATGGGCATGAACTGATTACCGTTAAGGAAGGCGATACCTATTCCTTTGGCAAACATACGGTGACATTTGTTGCCGCACCAATGGTGCATTGGCCCGAAGCAATGGTCACATTTGACACAACAAACGGTGTACTGTTTGCAGCGGATGCGTTTGGTTCTTTCGGCGCACTGGATGGCAAATTGTTTGCCGATGAGGTCAATTTTGACCGTGATTGGATTGATGATGCCCGTCGTTATCTGACTAATATTGTCGGCAAGTATGGCCCTCATGTACAGCTGCTGCTGAAAAAGGCATCTGGCATTTTGGACCAAATCAAATTTATCTGTCCGCTGCATGGCCCGGTTTGGCGTGAAAATCTCGGTTATTTTATCGAAAAATATGATAAATGGAGCCGTTATGAACCCGAAGAACAAGGTGTTCTGATTGCTTATGCTTCTATGTATGGCAATACGGAAGCTGCTGCGCAAGCACTTGCGTCAAAGCTGTGCGAAAAGGGCATGACCAATGTTTGGGTCTATGATGTATCGAACACCCATGTTTCTCAGCTTATTTCGGAAAGCTTCCGTTTGAGCCATATCGTTTTAGCGTCTGTCACTTATAACCTGGGCATTTATCCGGTGATGCACAATTTCCTGATGGATATGAAAGCGCTGAATTTGCAGAACCGTACCTTTGCTTTGATTGAAAATGGTTCCTGGGCAGTGAAATCAGGCGATTTGATGCAGAAATTCATTGAAAATGACCTGAAAAATATGACTGTACTTGGCGACCGGTTGTCTATGGCGTCCGCGCTCCATGCGGATAAGGCTGGCGAACTGGATGCCCTTGCAGATACGATTATTGCTTCTATGCAAAAATAAAAAATCCGCCAGTTTTGCTGGCAGAAAAAAGACACCCCTGGGGAAACCCAGGGGTGTCTTTGCAGTTACGATAAAGTTTTTGCCTTACAGACGCGGCATACTGCGCGGCTGGGGCACAGGCTGTACATCAAACGCTGGATTATACGCGTAATAATTTTTCGCGTCCAGGTTTTCCTGTACCGTGCGCAGAGCATCGGCAATACAATCAACATGAAGTGGATTACAAAAGAGCCGCCAACACTCTTTTT
>CAJUDU010000037.1 GCA_910584935.1 uncultured Butyricicoccus sp.
CTCCATTCTGTTTTTTCTCTTTTACCCCCTTGATTTTTGATAGTTGGTCTTTCCTGATATTTTCATTCGCGCAAATATCGCTTGATTTCTATCGGATTTTCATCATTGATATATTTTTTATCTTCTGTTTGTTTTGAGTGTTTCAATCAAGCATTCGTGTTGTTTTCTGGATTTAAGTAAATGCCCATAGCACTGAAAATCTTTTGCATTTTTTGTTACATATATTGTATCAAAATATACCCTATCCTGCAAGTTTAACAAGCAAAACCCCTTGAATAGCATATACTTTAACCATTCGCGGAAAGGACTCATCCAACAAGCACTTGAACTGTTTATCGGTGAAGCTGCCGCGCACAGAGGTTTCAGCCTTCAGCAGATGATACGCCCAGTGCCCGATAACGTTCAGGTTTTCGGCGGAATTGTCGCCAGCTGTCCCAGCACCAGACCTTTTTGTTAACCCGATTCATGCGCTTGCGATATGAAATTTTGTCGGTTGTCAGGCAGTGGTTTCCCATGCGGGAAAACTGCCTGATTTTTTTATCCCTAAACAGAAAATTTTTTTGCTGAAAGCCTGCAACGGTTCACAGGCTTTTTCCGAATATATAAACAGAAGGAAGGGGGGACGAGATTTCTTGCAGGAAAAAGATTGGATACGGCGCATTCAAAAACGCGGCAGCAAACGCGATGCCGATAAACTGATACACGCCTATTATGATGAAATTTACAGATACGCATGGCGGCAGACCGGCGATAAAGAAACAGCAATGGATTTAACCCAAGAAATTTTTATTGCTGTTTTGCAGTCTATCCGGCGGTTTGACAGCACAAAAGCAGCATTCCGTACCTGGCTTTACCGTATTGCAACCAATAAAATCATTGATTACCGGCGGCGTGCAAAACCTGTACAAATCCCGCTGGAAACTTGTATCCTTGCCAGTGTGGATGACTTTACTGCACAAATGGAATCCCGAGATTTACTGGATTGTATTGAAAAATTTGTGTCCGGTTTGCCGTTGGAACAGCGTCAGGTATTTTATTTGCGGGTATATGGCGGCTATACCTTTCCGCAGATTGCAGACCGCCTCGCAGAGCCTGAAACCGCTGTAAAAGCCCGGTATTATCGGTTAACGGCACAATTACGAAAGGAGTTTTTGGATGAAAAATAAAAATCAAATCTCGATGCCTAGTGGGCAGGAAAAACAAACTGCAATCCATACGATTATAAGCCAAGGGATGCCGCCATCAACCGCCGCTGTGCTGATGGGGTTATGGCGCGCATTGGGTTTGCGCGGCATTTTATACGGCGTTGGCGATTGTATGGTGCTTGGGCTATTAGCAGGTGCCGCGTGCTGGCTGGCACTGATATACCAGCTATTAGCAGGCGCGTGCTGGCTGCCTGCTGCCCTTGTGGCAGCACCGGCAAGCTATGCGTTTTTATTTCAGCTTGCTTATTATAAGGAATCCCAGCTTGGAACGCAGGAAATTAAAATGGTGTGTCGCTATACCTTGCGGCATTTGACAGCGTTCCGGCTGCTGCTGTTCGGCGGCATTGCCGCCGTGTTATGTTGTGTGCTTTCTGGTATTATCGGTCTGTTTTTGCCGTTGCGCTTTGGACAGGCAGCGGTGATAACCCTTGCGGCGCTTGCGCTGTATGGCGCGGCGCATTTGACAGTGCTGATGCACTGCCCGAATCCCTGGATGAAAAATGCTTTTCCGGCATTTTGGGCGGCAGGCTGTTTGCTGCTTGGGTTATATGCCCCAATTGCGGTTTGGCTGGAAACCCTTTTCAGTCAAACACCAGTCATATTATGGGCATTGCTTTTATGTGGAATACTGTTTTATTTCAAACAAATATCAGTTCTTGCGGCAAGCAGGGCGGAAGGAGAATCGGTTTATGCTTCAAGTTGACCATGTGACCAAAAAATATGGGGATTTTACCGCGCTTGCGGATATTACCTTGCAATTTGAAAATGGGCTTTATGGTTTGCTTGCGCCAAATGGCGCGGGCAAAACAACCCTGCTTAAAATGCTTGCTACCCTTTTATATCCAACGGAAGGCGAAATCCTTTGGGATGGGCAGGAAATCAGCAGTATGGATGCCGCTTACCGGGATTTGCTGGGTTATTTGCCGCAGCACTTCGGTTATTATAAAAATGATACGCCAAAAGCATTTTTACGTTATTTGGCAGCCCTTAAAGGGCTGGAACGGCATCAGGCAGACCAGCGGATTCGGCAGTTGTTGGATTTGGTCGGGCTGGGTGCCCATGCCAATCAAAAAATGAAGAAATTTTCCGGAGGTATGATTCAGCGGGTCGGCATTGCACAAGCGATGCTAAATGACCCGAAAATCCTTATATTAGATGAACCAACGGTTGGGCTTGATCCAAAAGAACGGGTGCGGTTCCGCAATCTGCTGCATACTTTGTCCGGCAGCCGGATTGTCATTTTATCCACCCATATTGTATCTGACCTTGAAACCATTGCTCATAAAATTATCATGTTTCGGCAGCATCAGCTTTACTGCTGTGAAATGCCGGAAACATTATGCCACCGGCTGCAAGGCAAGGTTTTTGAAGTGCCTGCCGATGCGCCATATGAAGGTTTATTGCTGGCAGAACGTCAACAGGATGGGCAGGTGATTCATCGGATATACAGCGAAAAACAACCAGTTTATGGGCAATGTGTGCCGCCAGGGTTAGAAGATGTGTTTTTAGCAGTCTATCAAGATGAGGGGGTATGAAAAATGTGCCTGGTTCAACATGAACTGCGCAAACTTATCCGCACGCCAATGATTTGGATATTTTTACTGCTTTGCCTGTTGGCAAACCTGTTTTTTATCTGTACAGATTTATATGAGCGGGATGGGTTTCATCAAATCAGCCAGATGGTGAAGCAAACCGGGCAGCGTATGGGCGATTCGTTTACCCAAATCTTATACCAGCAGCCCAAAAGTGAATGGCGGGATATCCTGCTGGAAGCCACAGTAAACCCAAAAGATATTTTTGAGGAATTTCAAATGTGGCAGCTTTCCGGCAATGAATTACAGCAAAGTATTTCATCTGATATTTTTGAACGCTGGCAAGCATGGAAATACCGTTTGTTACAGCCGCGTATAAAACAAATGGCAGATGAAGATGTATCTTTGGATGTCTATGCAGGGGTTTTGACCCATGGCAGCCATATGCGGTTATTTGGCACGGTATTGCGGGCAGTGACTGGTGAGGCAGCTTGTACTGGGATGCTGTTTATGCTGCATTTATTTGGGTATGAACGGTTATATGACACAGAAGCCTTGCTTGCCACAGCCAAAACCGGGCGGCGGATATGTCGTGCAAAAATCATTGCGGGACTGCTTGCTGCGTCAGCAGGTTACCTGCTGCTGGCAGTTAGCACATTGGCTGTTTATTTTTTCCTGTGGGATTACAATGGTTTGTGGGGCGCGAATGTATCCAGCCAATTTAATTATATTGTGCAAGGGCTAAGGACGATGCATTTTGTGACATGGACAGATTTTACCGTTGCGGGATATCTTGCCGCCACCTTAGCGCTTGGCATGGTTTTTACCCTTGTCGTCAGCCTGCCTGCCGCGGCAGTGGGGATGCTTTGCCGAAATACTTATCTTGGAGCGCTTGGGCTGTTTGCGATAATTTTATGCAGTCTGGCAGTGCCATTCCTTTGTGCGGATTTGAAATTATGGGTTTGTTATGCGGTTTCCATGTTCCTGCCCATTGTTTTATGGTTCCAGCAAGCAGCATGGTTTACCGAACAAAGTATTAATGCGATTTTGCCATGGCAGGAAACTATTGGTGTGTGTGGCAATCTGTTATTATCTAGCGGCATTTGTATGGCAGCTTGGAAACGATATAAAAGAAAGGATTTGTCATGAATATACGGATTATGATGGCAGAACTACGGAAGATTTGGCGTCCAGGCATGGTGCTGCTGCTTTGTTTCCTTGGCGCGATTTATTATTATTTGTTCATGCACTTTGATATTTGGTATTTTAAGTCTGAGATGTTCCGCGAAGCGGTAATGGAGCTTGCCACAGGCTGGATTGATACGTATGGCACAACATTGGAACCTGAAGAACGTCTTGACCTTGACCGGCAAAACGCGGCGGAAATTACGCTTTTTAATCAGCGCATTGCAGAAATCTCAGAAGCACAGGCGGCAGGCATCACAGATTATACGAGTTTTATGGCATTCCATGAAAAGTCACGCAGTGAAGCTATGCAGCAGCAAGGCAAAGTGGATATGGATGCAGAAGCACTGATTTGGCATATCATCGGCAGGACAAATTATCCACGGCTGCAAGGCTTACAGCTTACAATGGAACGCTATGATGTTCAGCAATCAGCGGATTATTACACTGACCATGGGATAGAAGTTACCGATTCCGCCAGGCGGAAAGCCCGGATACAAACATTATCCACCAGCCCTTGGCGCAACAGCATTTTACCGCAGGAGGTGCTCGAAAACACTTGGTCTTATGGCGGCAATCTGCTGGCATGGATGGTGCTGAGCTGTTTATTGCTGGTGTCACCACTGCTGGTGCGTGACCGTATGGCGGATGTCCGGCAATTGCAATGGACAACTCACGTTGGGCGTCGGGTTTTCCATATCCAGCTTGCTGCGGTGCTGTCATCTGCCTGCATATTGTCTGCGGTGAATCTGCTGGTATTTGGCGGCATTTATCTGACCAACCATACGTTAATTTTCCGAGATTGCAGGATGTTTTCATTTTTATGCACGCTGCTGCCTTGGGTGGACTGGACATATGGGCAATATTTTATCGTGCTGGTACTGATGCTGTTTGGCATCAGCATCGCTGCCGCAGGATTTGCGTTTTTGCTGGCGCAGTACAGCAGCCATTATGTGGGGATGCTGCTCAAACTGCTGCCATTGTTTGCAGCCCTCCGGCTGCTGGGCGGATACTTATTCCAAACACCGTTTTTCTTCCGGGCAGGTGTGGATAAACTGCACGAAATCCCAGGCTTAGAAGGCTGGATTGCTGTTGGACTACTGGTTATGGCGCTTGGGCTATGTCTGTTTGCAGCCCGCCGTCAGCGCCAAAAAGAATGATAATCATAAAAAAACACACAAGCGGCGGGTATGCTGCCTGTGTGTTTTTTTGCATTTAGAAGATACAATATTCATCCATATATGCTTTCATTTTTTCCAGCACTTCGCCATATGTGCCTTGCTGCTGTAAATATTCATAAATATCTTGTACTGTGACCAGTGCATGGACATGAATGCCAAATTCCTCGCCAACTTCCATCACAGCGGTTTTGCCAGCTTGTCCAACTTCACAGCGGTTGACGGAAATAAACATATCCGTAATTTTCACATCCGCACAGTTTTGCAGGATAGGCATGGTTTCACGGATTGCTGTGCCTGCTGTGATTACATCTTCAATGATAATAATCCGGTCGCCGTCTTTGGGTTTATAACCGACTAAGCTGCCGCCTTCACCATGATCCTTGGCTTCTTTGCGGTTGAAGAAAAACGGTTTGTCGATGCCATGTACACGCGCAAGCGCACCTGCGGCAGAGGTTGCAAGCGGGATGCCTTTATAGGCAGGGCCAAACATCGCGTCAAATTCCGCGCCAATGGTTTGCTGGATTGCAGAAGCATAAAATTCCCCTAAGCGGGCATTTTGCAGCCCGGTTTTATAATTGCCAGTGTTGACAAAATAAGGGGTGTTTCGTCCGGATTTGGTTACAAAACTGCCAAACCGCAGCACATCAGCTGACATCATAAATTCGATAAATTCTTTTTTTGCGGCAGAAAGCATTGTCATCATCCATCCTTTTATTCTTTTTATTTGCTATGGTGGCCTTGCAGTAAGGCTTCCAGTGTCACGCTGTCGACATACGCATCAATCGCGTTGGAAAGCCCTGCCCAAAATTTTTGGGTCAGGCAGTCACTGCCACGCGGGCAGTCAGATGTCAGGCAGGCAATCGGTTCCAAACCGCCTTCAGCAGCCCGCAGGATTTCCCCAGCGGTATATTCCGCAGGTGGGCGCACCAAACGGTAACCGCCTTGCGCGCCGCGTATGGATTGCAATAATCCCGCCCGGCTGAGTTGGTTGACAATCTGCTCTAAATATTTCATGGAAATATCCTGCCGGGTGGAAATCTCCCGGAGCGGGACAAAACTGCCTTTTCCATGTTCTGCTAAATCAGCCATCAGCCGCAGTGCATACCGCCCTTTGGTAGAAACTTTCATAACCGTTCCTCCTGTTTCGTCTGTGTCCATCATACCATACCAAGCGGCAGACTGCAAGCACTGGACAAGCCTTGCCGGATGTGCTAAACTGAAAGCGTTGTTTCCGGCAGGAATGGGGAATACATCATCAGCGCATGGTTTTCTGTGATATATGTTTCATCAAGCAGCAAGCCATCGGCTGAAAAATGCTGCCGGTACAAAATATTGTGCCGACTGAACCCGCCCCAAGGTTCGCTGTCCATATGGTGTTCCCGCTCGATCACTTTGTACCAGCCTTGCGGCGGGCTGTCGCACTGCCATGAACCCATCAGCATATCCGCCCCAACTTGTACGCAAAGCTGCCAGGTATCCGGTGTATCATTGCGTATCATCAAATCCTGGTAAGGATAAATACAGGTTGCCCCCGAACCAAAAGGCTGCGTACGGTTTGCATCTGGGAACATATCATAAGAATGCCGGTAACGCTCGATAACCGTGAGCGGCGTATGCAGTGTCATCCAGAAAATCAGGTTGGAAAGCTGGCAGAGCCCACCGCCGATGCCGGCGTGATAATGCCCACAAAATAATGCCATGCCCGGCATATACCCTTTTCTTGCGGTTGGTTTGCCAATCAGCCGCCAATAGCTGAAGGTTTCGCCAGGGCGCAGTAAGATGCCGTGCAGCTTGGGCGCCGCAAGGCGTAGGTTGATGATTTTTTGATACTGGTACTGCATATCGACATCTTTTAATTGCCGCAGCAGCGGGGTTTGATGGGTAAAATGGGCATATGGCAGCAAGGATGATTGTTTTTGCCGTGCAAAATGGAATTTCCGGCTGTACCATAGGGCATAACGCCGCAAGGTAAAATATTTTTTGCCAGCCCAAAGCCGCAGGCGGCTGCGTTTTTGGGGCTGCAATAGTGCCATCATAAAAATATCACATCCCTTTGTTTTTTGAATTTTATGCCTTCTGGGCAAATGGAGGCTTGTTTTGAATCATGTTGCATGAATTTTCACGGACTGCGCTGCTGATTGGCGAAGAAGGGTTAATGCGCCTGCAAAAATCCCATGTGGCAGTATTTGGGCTTGGCGGGGTAGGCGGCGCGGCAGCCGAAGCCTTGGCGCGTGCTGGTGTTGGGCGGCTGACGCTGGTGGACAATGATATAGTTTCCATCACCAACCGCAACCGTCAGACCATTGCGCTGGCATCTACCACAGGGCAGCGCAAAACCGTGGCAATGGCGGCGCGTATTGTGGATATCAATCCTAATTGTGTCGTGACACCGCTGGATATGTTTTATACGCCGGAAAGCCCATTGGATTTGTCGCAGTTTTCTTATGTACTTGATGCGATTGATACCGTGACAGCTAAACTGCATTTGGCAGAGCAATGTTACCGGTTGGGTATCCCAATCATATCCAGCATGGGCACAGGCAATAAGCTTGACCCCACCCGGTTTGAAGTGGCGGATATTTTTGCAACATCGGTCTGTCCGCTGGCTCGTGTGATGCGCCGGGAACTGAAAAACCGTGGCGTAAAACGGTTAAAAGTGGTGTATTCCAAAGAGGAACCGCGCAAAATACCCGTAGGGCGTCAAGATGCTGCTGACAGCAAAGGTACAGCGGGGCATCCGGCGCCAGCCAGCATATCCTTTGTGCCGCCAGTGGCCGGCATGATTTTGGCTGGCGAAGTAATCAAGGGAATTGCCGGGATACCTAAATGATTATAACATAGATAACGGGTTTTGTCCCACTACTTTTGAAAAAAGCGTTATTTTATCATCATGCTGCCAGATAGTGCGGCATGGAAACCTTAAATTTTCCCCCATGTTATGGTACCATTAGCATATCTTCTGATGGATTGTGAGCTGATAATTTGAAGCAACTCGAAACCTGGCTGTGGCGACTGGCATGCGCCCTGTTTTTGGCGTTTAATATTTACGCAGAACATTGCGGGCGGTTCCTGATTAAACCGCCCCTTAAAATTGCGTTGGCAGTTTGTTTTTTTATCCTGCTGACTTGTGCGCTAAAGCCTTCTGGCAGCTATACCCGAAAAAAAATATGGATATGGCTTTTGTTCCTGTATTATTTATGGGTTCTGTCCAATATGTTGTTTTTCGACGCGGCATTTGGGCGCGGAGAAACCGTGGGCGGCATCAATATGGAGCCGCTGCACACCATCCATAACTATTTGCTGGCATATGAACATGGCAATGTCAGCTTGGAAATTGTGACTATCAATCTGGCAGGCAATTTGGCTGCATTTGCGCCAATGGCGGTTTTCCTGCCAGCATTATTCCGCGGTCAGCGGAATATACTGCTGTTTTTTGTCACAA
Source organism: uncultured Butyricicoccus sp. (assembly GCA_910584935.1). Classification (GTDB taxonomy): domain Bacteria; phylum Bacillota; class Clostridia; order Oscillospirales; family Butyricicoccaceae; genus Butyricicoccus_B. The sequence goes on from CAJUDU010000037.1 coordinate 8,546, forward strand.
TCGTGATGTTGGTGGCATCGGTGGAAGCTGTCCAATATGTCACCAGCACAGGAAGCTGTGATATTGACGACCTGATTTTGAACACTGCGGGCGCGCTGTTTGTCTGGATTTTGCTGTTGCCTTGGCGGCTGTTCCGGCAGGTAAAGAAAAAACGGTAATTGCCTTTCTGTCGGCTTCCTGCCTTGCTAAAAATTGCACTCATGCAATATGTATAGAAATCTTAACAGAAGTTTGTTTATATTTCTTAACGAAAGACCCTTATCAAAAGTCTGAAAAAGCGGTATAATAATATTGTACAAAAAAACAGCTGGAGAAAGAGGCTTTTTATGAAAGTATGGACAAAGTACCAAACATTTGGCGTTGTTGTTGTGGCAATTGCGCTGTGTATTGCAATGTTGCAGTTTGGCGCGCCCATTTAATCCCCAGGTATTCGACAAAAGGCAAAGCAAAACGCAAAAAAACGGTACGCGGTATAAAACAGCGTACCGTTTTGTTTTGTAAAAGATTATTTGCGGCGGCGGGATGGTTTGCCTTTGAAACTGCCGCCGCCATGGCGGCGGGGGCGGCGGTCGGGATGGTCATGGCGGCTGTCGCCAGGTTCACGGTATAGGCGCACATCAACCGGAGTGCCACCGATTGCATGGCCAGACAGTTTGTGGATGATGCGCTGGGCAAGTTCGCCAGGAATCTCCATCAGAGAATACTCGCGGAAACATTGGATTTTGCCAATGCGTTTACCAGAAATGCCAGTTGCCTCAGTAATTGCGCCAACAATATGGTTGGGGGCAACATTGCGGCTGCGCCCAATAGAAACCCGCAGACGGACACAGCCCTCATGGAGCGGAGCAGCTTTTGCCGGTTTTTCAGGCTTTGGCGCATGGATTTCTGGGATGGACGCCATTTCATGGTGTAAAAGGTGTTCCAGCGCAATTTCCGCAACCATTTCTGTCGTATAGCCATCAGCCGTAAGCGCCTCTAAAATTGGGTGGGCAGAAAATCGACTGGCAACGCCATTGTTTTTTTCCAGCAAAGCAGTTCGTAATGAATCACATAATTTTTCGCTGCGCTGGGCAGCAATGGCATGATAATCAGGCAGCGGTTTGCGCTCAATTTTGGCATGGGTAAAGCGTTCAATGCTGCGAATGATGGATATCTGCCGGGGTGAATCAATCAAGGTATAAGAAGCGCCGGTGCGCCCGGCACGTCCGGTGCGCCCAATGCGGTGGATATAATATTCAAAATCCTGTGGAATGTCAAAATTATAAACTGCATCCACATCATCCACATCAATACCGCGCGCCGCAACATCGGTTGCAATCAGGATAGGTGTGCGCCCAGATTTGAAACTGTTCATCACAGAGGTACGCATATCCTGTTTCATATCGCCATGCAGGGCAGAGGCTTGGAAACCATGTTCGCTGAGGCAGCGTCCCAGTTCGTCCACCATTTTCTTTGTGTTACAAAAGATAATAGAGAGCCGCGGCTGCTGGGCATGGAGCAAAAGGGTCAAAGCACGTTCCTTTTCACCGCGGGGCACCTCAAAATAATATTGGCTGATGGTGTCTATGGTACGTTCAGCGGTGTTGCCGGCTTCAATCAGCGCAGGCATATGCTGATATTCTCCTGTGATTTCTAAAATTTCAGGCGGCATGGTCGCGGAAAACAGCACAGTCTGACGGGTTGGCGGAGTGGTTTGCAGAATGGTTTCAATATCCTCACGGAATCCCATATTTAACATTTCATCGGCTTCATCCAGCACGGCAAGGCTTAGGCTTTCCAAATCAAGGGCATGGCGGCGCATTAAATCCATCACGCGCCCAGGCGTGCCGACAACAATTTCTACGCCGCGTTTGAGTTGGCGGATTTGCCCGGTAATCGGGTCGCCGCCATAAACCGCCAGCACCCGCACCCCATCGGTATATTTGCAAATTTTGCGCAGTTCGCCTTCAGCTTGCATGGCAAGTTCGCGGGTTGGGCATAAAACAAGAGTCTGGGTCTGTCCAGTTGGCACAGTATGCAGCACAGATGGCACACCAAATGCAACGGTTTTGCCAGTGCCAGTGTGGCTTTTGCCAATGATATCCTGCCCACCCAGAATGGCGGGGATGGCACGCGCCTGAATTTCAGTCGGTGCTTGGAAGCCCATATCATCCAGCGCACGCAGGATAGGGGCGGGCAGGTTGAGTTCAGAAAATGTCGTATCCAAAGAATACCTCCTATATCAAAAAACGAAACAATAAACCAAAACAAAACGTGGGGCACATCCCCACGTTTTTCAGTATCGAATATAGGTTTAGTATAGCACGAAATGGGTTGTCCGTCAAAGGAAAGGCGTTATTTTGCGGCAGATTCCACATTTTCCATGGTTTCTACCGGCAAAACGGAAAATTCTTTGTCGATTTTTTTGGCAAAACCGGCTAAGGTCTTGCCGGGACCGATTTCACAGCCATTTTTCAGCCCGGCAGCAATGCCATTTGCCATCAAGGTTTTCCAGCGGACAGGTGATACCATATGTTGTTCCAGATGGGCAGGCATATTCTGGACATCAAGCGGCTTGCCATCTAGATTGGAATAGACTGGCACAGTAGGTGCGGAGAATGTAAATCCTTCCAAAAAGGCGCGCAGTTCGGCGGCGGCATTTTTCAGCAGTGGCGTATGGAATGCGCCGCTGACCGCAAGCGGCAAAGCGCGTTTAGCGCCAGCCGCCTTGCAGGCGGCAATAGCTGCATCCAGCGCGGCACGTTCGCCAGCGATGACAAGCTGCCCAGGGCAGTTGTAATTAACTGGGCGTACAATACTACAGGTAACACTGGCACAAGCCTGTTCCACCACGCTGTCCTCCAGCCCAAGGATTGCTGCCATACCGCTGTCCATGCTGTCAGCGGCAGCCTGCATCACTTGCCCGCGTTTACGAACAATTTGCACCCCATCCTCCAGCGAAATAATGCCAGAAGCAGCAAGGGCAGTATATTCGCCCAGTGAAAACCCGGCGCAGGCGGAAAATGTCACGCCAGCTTCTTTTAATGCGGCATAAGCTGCCATAGAATGGGTGAAAATTGCAATTTGTGCATTGACCGTGCGGGAAAGTTCTTCTTTGGTGCCTTCAAAGCAGAGTTTTGCCACATCCAGCCCTGCAACATCGGATGCACAGGCAAAAACATCCCGCGCAGCGGCGCTGCCGCTGCAAAGTGCCTGTCCCATGCCGGGGTGCTGCGCCCCCTGCCCAGGGAACAATGCAAAGCCATATGTCATAACAGATAGCCTCCTTATTGATGAAAAAGTGTGTAGAATGCCGAATGTATGATATCCCTGTGGACTTTTTTACTTGGGAAGTGGGGAAAGTGTTGACATCCAGATTCGGGTTTATTATAATATTATCGAATTATTTTGTCAATCAGGGCCGCGGGTGCGGCTTCAATTTTAGCCCGTATATTTAGCATTTCAAAATAATTAACCGTTCGACAGGGGAGGTCGAGTAACATTTTAAGCAAGCTCATCGGAATTGGGGCATACCGCCCTGACAGCCGGCTGACCAACAGCCAGCTCGAACAAATGGTGGATACCAGCGACGAATGGATTGTCCGGCGCACTGGCATCCGGGAGCGCCGCATTGCCATGGGGGAAACCACATGGGAAATGGCGCTGCGGGCAGCCCAGCCTGCCTTAGCAGATGCTAGGTTGGAAGGCGAGGCGCTGGATTTGATTTTGGTCACGACCGCCACGCCGGACAGTTATACGCCCACGGTGTCTTGTATGCTGCAAGACAAGCTTGGGGCAAAACATGCCATGGCATTTGATTTAAGCGCGGCATGTTCCGGGTTTGTTTATGCCAGCGACGTGGCAGACAGCTATATCCGGGCAGGCAAAGCCAAAAATGTGCTGGTCGTTTCCGCGGAACGGCTAAGCAGCATTATTGATTATACCGACCGGTCTACCTGCGTTATCTTTGGCGATGGCGCGGGAGCAGCGGTCTATACCGCTTCTGATGATGGCAGCGGCATCATGGCTACATATATGCGTGCCAATGGCGCGCTGGGCCATGCGCTGTATGCCGGGGCATTGCCAATAGAGCAAAATCCGCTGACCGGCAATCGGGAAATCCCAACAAACCACCGCTTTCTGAAAATGGGTGGCAGCGAGGTGTTTCGGTTTACAGCGACTGCCGTACCCGAAGCCATTGAACACGTGTTGGAACGCGCCGGGATGCCGGCGCAGGATGTCGATTGGTATGTGCTGCATCAGGCAAACCAGCGTATCCTGCATATGGTTTCTGCCAAATACGGGCTGGATGAAAGCCGGGTATATGTCAATATTGACCGGTTCGGCAATACCTCATCGGCTTCTATTCCATTGTGTTTGGCAGAAATGAAAGAAAAACAGCTTTTGAAACCTGGCCAGGTTTTGCTGATGAGCGGTTTTGGCGGCGGGCTGACCTATGGCGCATTGGTCATTCGGCTGTGAGCGAGAGGAGTTACACCATGAAAACCAAAATTACAGAGCTTTTTGGGATTGAGTACCCCATTATCCAAGGCGCAATGGCTTGGATTGCAGATGGCGGGCTTGCCGCAGCAGTCAGCGAGGCTGGCGGGCTTGGCATTATCGCGGGCGGCGCAGCACCAGTGGAGCATATCCGAGCGGAAATCCATCGTGCGCGGGCAGCAACCAGCAAGCCGATTGGTATGAATATTATGCTGCTTAGCCCCAATGCGGATGAACTTGCCCAGCTTGCCATAGAAGAGCATATCGAAGTGCTGACTACTGGCGCAGGCAATCCGGGTAAATATATGGAAGCCTGGAAAGCCGCTGGTATCCGGGTAGCGCCAGTCGTGGCGTCGGTTGCGCTGGCAAAGCGCATGGAACGCGCTGGCGCGGACGCCGTAATTGCCGAAGGCATGGAATCCGGTGGGCATATCGGTGAAACTACCACCATGGCACTGCTGCCTCAAGTTGTAGACGGCGTGTCCATCCCGGTAATCGGGGCAGGCGGCTGCGCGGATGGGCGCGGCATGGCGGCAATGCTGATGCTTGGCGCGGAAGGCGTGCAGTGTGGTACGATTTTCCTCAGCGCGGCGGAATGTCCGATTTCTGATAAATACCGTGAACTGGTGCTGAAAGCAACTGATATTTCCACGGTTGTCACCGGACGCCCCAGCGGGCACCCTGTGCGGGCGCTGAAAACGCCGCTCCAGCGCAAATGCCTCCAGCTTGAGAAGAACCCTACCCAGCAGTCGTTGGAAGAGTTAGAAGCCGCCACAGCAGGCGCGCTGCGCAAAGCTGTGCAGGATGGCAATTATGAAGAAGGGACATTTATGTCCGGGCAGGTGGCAGGCATGGTCAATACCCCGTCCAACTGCTATGATATTATCCGTAAAATCACCGGGGAAGCCGAACAGCTACTCAAAGGTGCTGCCGCACGCTTCCAGTAAGGAGGATAAAAATGGGTGTTGCAATTGTAACAGGTGCTTCGCGCGGCATTGGCGCGGCGATTGCCCGCCGCCTTGCGGCGGCTGGGCATGACATCATTGTCAACTGTGCGTCTTCTGTGGACAAGGCGGAAGTGGTCGCGGCAGAATGCCGCGAAATGGGCGTCAATGCCCTTGCCATGCAGTGGGATGTATCTGACCATACCGCTTGCGAACAAGCGCTTGCTGAAATCAAAGAAAAAATGGGCGTACCGTTTATTCTGGTTAATAACGCAGGCATTACCCGCGATGGCTTAATGGTGCGCATGAAAGAAGCCCAGTTCGATGAAGTGATTAACATCAATCTGAAAGGCGCGTTTAATATGCTGCAATTGTGCGGCGCAATGATGATGCGTGCTAAAACTGGGCGTATTATTAACATCACATCAATTTCCGGCATGGCAGGCAACGCAGGGCAAATCAATTACTGCGCTGCTAAGGCGGGGCTGATTGGCATGACCAAAACTGCCGCCAAGGAACTTGGCGCACGCGGCATTACGGTCAATGCGGTTGCGCCAGGCTGGATTGATACGGATATGACCGCAGGCTTGTCTGACGCCATTAAAGATGGCGCAAAAAAACAGATTCCACTTGGCAGGTTTGGCAAACCCGAAGAAATTGCGAGTGCAGTAGCATTCCTCGCATCAGATGAAGCGTCATTTATTTCCGGGCAGACGCTGGTCGTGGACGGCGGCATGATTTAAGGAGGGGCAGCAATGGAAAAGATAGTAATTACCGGCATGGGTGCTGTAACCCCGGTTGGCAATGATGTGGAAACCTTCTGGCAGTCGCTGAAAGGCGGGAAATGTGGCATTGCGCCGATTTCCGCATTTGATACCACCGATTTTAAAGTAAAAGTCGCGGCAGAAGTTAAAGATTTTGACCCAACAGATTACATGGACAAGCGGGAAGCCAAACGCATGGATCGGTTTTGCCATTTTGCGCTGGCGGCAGCCGCGCAGGCAGTAGAACAAAGCGGACTGAAAGAGGGGAATTTTGACCCTTACCGCACAGGCGTTTTTGTCGGCTCGGGCGTTGGCGGGCTGGCAGTTTTTGAAACCGAAATGGAAAAACTGCTTGCCAAAGGCCCTGGGCGGATTTCCCCGCTGTGCATTCCGGAAATGATTGGGAATATGGCTTCTGCACATATTTCCATGCGCTTTGGGTTCAAGGGTGAAACCTTTTGCCCAGTTTCTGCCTGCGCCACAGGCAATCATGCCATTGGCGAAGCCATGCGCGCCATCCGTCATGGTTATCAGGATGTTGTATTGGCAGGCGGCACAGAAGCTTCAATTATCCGCATTGCGATTTCTGGTTTCCAAAACATGAAAGCCCTGCATATTGGCGATGACCCAGCAGTGGCGTCCATCCCATTTGATGCTCGCCGCAGTGGATTTGTCATGGGTGAAGGCGCAGGTGTGCTGGTGCTGGAAAGCCTCAGCCACGCTAAGGCGCGTGGCGCTACAATCCTTGCCGAAGTGGCAGGCTATGGCGCGTCCAGCGACGCTTACCATATTACTAGTCCTGACCCTGAAGGCGAAGGTGCTGCACTTGCTATGCGCCGTGCCATTGCGGACGCTGGCTTAACCGCTGCTGATGTGGATTATATCAATGCACATGGCACCTCAACCCCGCTGAATGAAAAATATGAAACCATTGCGATTAAAAAAGCATTTGGCGAAACGGCAAAAACCGTGAAAATTTCTTCAACCAAGTCCATGACCGGGCATTTGCTTGGCGGCGCGGCAGCAGTAGAAGCAATTGCCTGCGTTTGTGCCATCCGGGACGGCGTAATCCCACCGACCATCGGCTACCAGCAGCCTGACCCTGACTGCGATTTGGATATTACACCCAACCAGGCAGTACAGGTGCCTGTAAATGTGGCAATTTCCAATTCATTGGGCTTTGGCGGGCATAATGCAACCATATTGCTCAGGAAGGTGTAATAAAAATGGAACTGAATGATATACAACAGACCACCATCGCGCTGATGGATGCGCTGAAAGCGCATGGTTTGGCAGAGCTTTCGCTGGATGCAAAAGAATTCAAACTCAAGCTGCGGGCACATCCGCCTATGCAGGCAGCGGCGGTAGCCGCGCCTGCCGCTGCCGCTGCGGCTGTGGTACAGGTGGAAACACCTGCACCAGCGCCAGCCGAAGAAGAACTGCCTGGCACAAAAGTTACCGCGCCGCTGGTCGGCACATTCTATGCCGCACCTACCCCGGAAGAACCGCCTTATATCGAAGTCGGACAGCAGGTAAAAAAAGGCGATACGCTGTTTATCATTGAAGCGATGAAAACCATGAATGAGATTGCCGCGCCATGTGATGGCAAGGTCAGCCGCATTTTGGCACAGTCAGGCGATATGGTGGAATTTGGACAGCTATTGGTTGTGATTGTATAAGGAGGGGTATGCTGTGTTAAACAAAGAACAGATTATGGAGATTATCCCGCACCGCCCACCGATGCTGCTTGTGGACGAAGTCACTGAAATGGATGCAGAACACGCCGTTGGTACCTTGCATTTGACCGGGGATGAATTCTTTTTCCAAGGGCATTTCCCTGGCAGACCGATTATGCCGGCAGTGTTTCAGCTTGAAGCGTTGGCGCAGGTTGGGGCAGTGCTGCTGCTTAGCCTGCCCGAATTTCAAGGCAAAACCGCGGTATATACTGGCATTGATAAAGCAAAATTCCGCAATATGGTCAGCCCAGGCGATACCTTGCAAATGGAAATCCAGGTTGTTAAACGCCGCGGCACAATGGCAGTGGCACAAGGTATTGCTACAGTAAATGGGAAAAAAGCAGCGGAAGCAGAAATCAAATGCGCAGTGGTTGATTGAGGCAGGAGGCAGACACGATGTTTCGTAAAGTCCTCATCGCCAACCGCGGTGAAATTGCGGTGCGCATTATTCAGGCGTGCCGGGATTTGGGCATTATTGCTGTTGCGGTGTTTTCGGAGGCAGACCGCCATGCGCTGCACGCACAAATTGCGGATGAAGCGGTTTGCATTGGTCCCGCAGCGGCGCGCGACAGCTATCTAAATATGGGCAATATCATTTCTGCTGCCATTGCGTGCGGCGCACAGGCAATTCATCCTGGGTTTGGGTTCCTTTCGGAAAATGCCGATTTTGCCCAAATGGTCATTCAAAATGGATTGGCATTCATTGGGCCAACCCCGGAAACCATCCGCCGTATGGGGGATAAAGCTGAAGCCAAACGTACGGCTGTCAAAGCGGGTGTGCCGGTTGCGCCGGGTACAGACGGTGCGGTGGAAAACTTTGCCGAGGCAGAGCGAGAAGCCGGGCGCATTGGCTACCCAGTCATGTGCAAGGCGGCGGCAGGCGGCGGCGGCAAAGGCATCCGTGTGGCATTTGCCCCCGAGGAGCTGAAAGCGGCATATGAAGCCGCCAGCAGCGAAGCACAGGCGAATTTTGGCGATGGGCGGCTGTATTTGGAACGCTATATCCACAACCCGCGTCATATCGAAGTGCAGGTGCTGGGTGACAGCTTTGGCAATGTGGTGCATTTGTTTGAACGGGATTGTTCCATCCAGCGCCGCCATCAGAAACTGATTGAAGAAGCGCCTTCCAGCAACGCCAGTGCGGATTTCCGGGAACAGATTTGCGCGGCGGCGGTGCGCCTTGCAAAAGCGGCGGGCTACTGCGGCGCAGGTACGGTGGAATTCCTTGCCGAAGGCGAAAATTTTTATTTTTGTGAGATGAATACCCGCATCCAGGTGGAACATCCTGTGACAGAACAGGTGACAGGGATTGATTTGGTATGTGAACAGATTAAAATTGCCGCTGGTGAACCGCTTGGCTTTACACAAGATGAGGTTATACTGCGCGGGCATGCGATTGAATGCCGCATCAATGCGGAAGACCCCGCCAGAGGATTTGCCCCCTGCCCAGGGACAATTGTATCCATGCACCTTGCGGGCGGGCCAGGCATCCGTATTGACACAGCAGCATATCAGGGCTATACAATTCCGCCGTATTATGATAGTATGATTGGGAAGGTGATTGCCTATGGCGCCGACCGGCAGCAGGCGATTGCCCGCATGAAGCGCGCCTTGGCAGAAACTTTGTTTGAAGGTGTGCAGACCACAACCGATTATCAAATGCAAATCCTTGCCTCTGAACCATTTGCACAAGGGGCATTCCATACCAATTCGATTGAAAACGGCAGCTTTGGCAAAGAATAAGGAGGTGCCTAGGTGCTGATAGATTTGTTTCAGAAAACCCGTGACAGTTCCATGCGCATGAAAGGCGGCGAAGAACCGGATGCTAAACCGCTGAAGGTGTGCAAAGGCTGTGGCGCGGCGTTCAAAGCGCGTAACTTTGGGCGCAATTTATATGTTTGCCCGGTGTGCGGGCGGTACAGTCGCTTGCTGGCGCGTACCCGTATCCGGTTTACCGCTGACCCGGACAGCTTTCAGGAATTGTTCGGCGGGCTGAAAACCCTTAACCCACTGGAGTTTGACGGCTATACCGAAAAAGTACGGGATCTGGTGGGCAAAACCGGTATCAATGAAGCGGTTGTCACCGGTATTTGTACCATTGGCGGCATTCAGACTTGTTTGGGTGTGATGGACAGCCATTTCATGATGGCGTCCATGGGCAGCGTTGTCGGCGAAAAACTGACGTGTTTGTTTGAATATGCAACCCGTCATCGGTTGCCAGTTGTGCTGTTTACCTGTTCTGGCGGCGCACGGATGCAGGAAGGGATGTTCTCCCTACTGCAAATGGCAAAGGTATCTGGCGCTGTGCGGCGGCATTCCGACGCGGGGCTGCTTTATATCACCGTGCTGACTGACCCGACAACGGGCGGTGTGACTGCAAGTTTTGCCTCTTTGGGGGATATCATCTTAGCAGAACCACACGCAACGGTTGGCTTTGCCGGACGGCGGGTCATTGAAGGAACTATTGGCGAACAGCTTCCGGATGAATTTCAGACCGCAGGGTTCTTGCGCGATCATGGTTTTTGTGATAAGATAGTCCCGCGGAACCAAATGAAGCAGGTGCTGACCCAACTGCTGCAGTTGCATCAGCAAAAGCCCCGGAAAGGCAGGTGACCCCATATGGCAGAAACCGTGCGTACAGTGCAGGAAAAACTGCAAATGATTCACAGCACATCCCGCCCAACCATTGATGATTATACAGCGACTGTCTTTGACAGTTTTATTGAGCTGCATGGCGACCGGGCTTATGGCGAAGATGCTGCCATTTGTGCTGGCATTGGAATGCTGGGCAGCCAGCCGGTGACGGTGATTGGACACCGCAAAGGCAAGACAACGGAAAATAATATTGCCGCGAATTTTGGGATGCCCCATCCGGAAGGCTACCGCAAAGCGCTGCGGCTTGCCAAACAAGCGGAAAAGTTCCATCGTCCAGTGATTTGCTTTGTCGATACGCCAGGCGCGTTCTGCGGCATTGGCGCAGAAGAACGCGGGCAGGGCGAAGCCATTGCCCGATGCTTATATGAATTTATTGCGCTGCGCACCCCAGTGGTCAGCATTGTGACAGGTGAAGGCGGGTCAGGCGGCGCGTTGGCGCTGGCAGTGGCTGACCGTGTGCTGATGCTGGAAAACGCGCTGTATTCTGTGATTTCTCCACGCGGCTGCGCTTCTATCTTGTGGAAGGATGCAAGCCGTGAGATTGAAGCCGCAGAACGGCTGAAAATTACCGCACAGGATTTATATGGATTTGGCATGGTGGAAGGGATTATCCCGGAAACCCCTTCTATCTTAAAAAATGTGAAGAAAACCCTTGTAACAGTTTTGCAGGAGCTTTGTGCGGAAGAAGATATGGATGCCCTGCTGGCAAAACGGTATGAAAAATTCCGTAAAATCGGAGTTTTCCAGGAAATAAATCAAATTTGAAAAATGAAACAGTAAGGAGAGGAAACTTTATGTTTGAAAAAATCTGTGAGCTTTTGGCGGATAAGTTTGACGCTGACGCATCTTCTATGACCATGGAAACCTCCATCAAGGACGATCTGAATGCGGATTCCCTTGATATTGTGGAACTGATGATGGATCTGGAAGAACAGTTTGGCATTGCGATTTCCGATGAGGAAGCAATGGAGCTGTCTACCATTGGCGATATTGTCAAGTATATTGACGACCATCAATAAGCTGTAAAAAGGCTTGCCAGCAAACAAAAGGGTTTCTGGCAAGCCTTTCTATATGGCAGAATGACTTTTTAATCCAGAGGGGTTTCAAAATTATGATTAAACTAATTGCCGCTGATTTGGACGGCACGCTGCTTGACAGCCATAAACAACTTCCTGCGGCACTGCCAGATTTGCTGCGCCAGCTGCGGGCACGTGGTATCCGGTTTATGCCGGCAAGCGGGCGGCAGTATTATAACCTTGCCGCATTATTTCCAGAATCGGCACAGGAGCTGCTGTTTATTGCGGAAAATGGCGCAATGACAGTCGATTGTGGGCATACACTATTTGTCGATGACATACCGCCTGCGGATTTGGTGCAGCCCATTGCGCTGACACGGCAGGCGCCGCATACCTATGCCATTTTAGCAGGGGAGCACAGCGCATATTGCGAGGATGATGACCCGGTTTTTATGGAAAACGCGCAGATGTATTATGCCCGGCTGGAACGGGTGTCAGATTTACTGGAAGCAGCACAGCATGACCGGATTTGTAAAATTGCGGTGTTTGAACATGGCAATGCGGAAAAAGGATGTTATCCATTGTTAAAACCGTTGGAAAAGCGGTTTCAAGTGGTGCTGTCAGGGGCAGACTGGGTTGATTTAATGAATCCTGGGGTCAATAAAGGCACAGCAATGCAAAAGATTCAAAAGGCGCTTGACATTTTACCGGAAGAATGTATGGCATTCGGCGATTACCTAAATGATAAAGAGTTGCTGGAGGCTGTGACGCATTCATTTGCTATGGCAAATGCGCATCCAGCACTGAAGGCAAGGCATATTGCGCCGTCAAATGATGAAGATGGCGTTGTACGGGCAGTATGGTCATATCTTGGGCTTGGGCAAGAAATGATGGAAAAGGAAACAAATATGCACTGACAATCCTCAAATTGCAGTTGATGTGAAAATGACAGCATAAAAATCAAAAAACACATGAAATGAAAAATAGAAACCGCTGAAATCCTGGATTTTATTCTGAAATTTCAGCGGTTTTGTGCTTAAAGCATAGAAAAAACAAAAAGGGGCTGTAACAAAACAGGCCCTTTTTTGCCGTTTTGCGGGTTTGAAGATTGCCAGCCTTGAAGAAAATAAAAAATCCCTCTTGACAGGCGGAGGGAAATCGTGTATCCTAAGTGTACTAGAAATGCTAGTACAGATGATACAACGAAAGGAGGCGCGCAATGCTCCGTATTGATTTCCGGGATGCGCGGCCTATTTATGAACAGGTCGCGGATGGGATAGAAGACCTTGCCATGCACAGTGTCATGAAGCCAGATGAACAACTGCCAAGCGTGCGGCAGCTTGCCATGGAACTATCCATCAACCCAAACACAATACAGCGCGCATATAGTGAACTTGAAAACCGAGGAGTGATTTATTCCGTGAAAGGACGGGGAAATTTTATTTCAGGCGACAGTGACAGTTTGCGGCAACGCCGTTTGGATGAAATTGCGCAGCAAATCTATGCGCTGGCGCAAGCTGCACGGGAACTTGGCGCGGATACTGCAACACTGACAAGCTGGCTTGCCGGAAAGGAAGGGGAAAATCTATGATCCGTTCTACCGATGCCACAAAATATTTTGGCGCATTGTGCGCTGTGGATAAGGTCAATGCGGAAATCCAAGATGGTTCTGTATTTGGGCTTATCGGCTCTAATGGCGCTGGCAAATCCACATTCCTGCGGATGCTGGCAGGCATCCTGCAGCCGGATACCGGCAGCATTACCATTGATGAAAACCCGATTTTTGAAAATATCGGGCTGAAAGGCCGGTGTTTTTATATCTCGGATGAACAGTATTTCTTTTCTGGCTCCACGCCGGAGGAAATGAAACGCTATTACAGCATTTTATATCCGAAATTTGATAATAACCGTTATAACCGTTTGATGAAAGCCTTTGATTTGGATGAAAAACGTAAAATCCGCACCTTCTCTAAGGGGATGAAGAAACAAGTATCTGTGATTATGGGCGTTTGCGCTGGCACAGATTACCTATTCTGCGATGAAACCTTTGACGGGCTTGACCCTGTGGTGCGGCAGGCTGTGAAATCCCTCTTTGCGGAAGATGTCGCGGAACGCGGCATGACCCCTGTCATTGCCAGCCACAACCTGCGCGAACTCGAGGATATTTGTGACCATGTCGGGCTGCTGCACCGCGGCGGCATCCTGTTTTCCCGCGATTTGGATGATATGAAATTAGGCATTCATAAATTGCAGGTTATTTGGGATGGCAACCCGCCTGACCATGCGTTTGATGGCATGGAAGTCATGCGGCAGGAATCCCGCGGGTCATTATATACCATTACCGTGCGCGGCACGCGCGAAGAGATACAAAACCATATTGCGTCAACCCAGCCTGTCTTTTTTGAAATGCTGCCGCTGACGTTGGAAGAAATCTTTATCAGTGAAACGGAGGTGGCTGGCTATGATGTCAAATCGCTCCTTCTTTGATGTGCGGCTGCTGCGCGAAACCATGCGCCGCAATATTTGGGCGATTGCATTATCGCTCATCGGCTTTGCGTTCTGTCTGCCAATCCCCATGGCAATTACCTTGCAAAATATGCTTGAAAATGCCAAACGGATGCCGGAAGATACAGAATATATTATGAAAAACGCGGCGGATACCATGGGCGCCTGGCTGTCGCTGGATAATTTCCTGATTACGTTCGGCTGTATTATTATGGCGCTGCTTTGCGGTGTTGCAATGTTCCGTTACTTGCATTCCCGCAAACAGGTGGATTTTTATCATGGTATTCCTATCAGCCGTACCAAATTATTCGTAACAAATTATCTGACAGGTGTTTTGTCTGTGCTCCCGGCACTCTATCTGATGTATGCTTTGGCAGCAATCATCACACTGGCGGCAGGTGTGAAGCTCCCGTTCGGTTTTGGCAAAGGATTATTTGTTCTTTTGCTGCACAGCCTGTTTTTCCTGCTGATTTACACCATTTCCGTGTTGGCAACCGTGCTCACCGGCAATACCATTATTGCGGTGCTGATGGATGCGTGGTTGTTATTCTCCATTCCAGCGGCGGCTGGCATCGCGGGCGCTTTGGGCACAATGTATTTCCATACCTGGGGCGGGTTTGGAATGCTGCGCTGGCTTGTCACCTACGCATCTCCACCGATTTTATATGTGCTGACTTCTACCGGCGACCCGCTGTATGTAAC
>CAJUDU010000038.1:0-15137 GCA_910584935.1 uncultured Butyricicoccus sp.
ATTATACCACACCTTCTTGACTTATGAAGGATTAAATCAGTGGTTCCTTAATTTTACTGCAATGTTGTCAAAATTGTTGCTGTTTTGGGGTGCTGCATCCCATTGTGCAGGAAACCACGCCGACACCGGTTGATTTCACAGCAACACTGCCCGAAAGATTTTTTTCTTGCATTTGAAGCGGACAACGACAAGCGTATGGTTATTTTTTTATCAACATAGAGCACTTCAGATTTCACCGATGGCACTTCATGTGCTATATTGTAGACAATATCTTTGGCATAGATTTCTGCTTTGAAAGGCAATCCGATAACTATTTCGTATTATAACATATTCCGTTGCCAGCTGCAAGGGCTTTATTGTGCAGCTTTCACAAAACCAAAAAAGAGGCAAAATACGAACCATTACACAAGGTTATCCCAAGTATCCACAGAGTTATCCACAGAATGTGTATAACTTTGTGGATTCTGTGGATATCATGATGGAGCATATTCCATATATGGATAAAATTATTCCCAAATCGACCAAATTTCGGGGTGGTAGCCGATGGTTGCTTGTTTGCCATTGCGGACAATTGGTGTACGTAGCAACTTTGGATTTTCTAGCATATGGTCAATTTTAGCCTGGTCACTGGCAAGCCAGCGCAAGGCATCCGCATCTTTGGATTTAGGGTCAAGTAGCGCTTCAAAACCGCCTACAGCACGGCAAACCGAAGTAAATTCCCCATTAGATAGGCCATATTTGATGATATCTACCGATTGGAAACGGATTTTACGTTCTTTGAACCAGCGTTCCGCTTTTTTGGTATCAAAACATTTTGCTTTGCCGAAAATTTGTATATTCATAAAATTTCCTCCGAATAAAAAAGTGCGAAAAACAGTTGACTATAACAAGGATACCGCGTTTTGTCGCAAGACGCAAGACAAAAATGCAAACAGACAGGTATAATTTTCAGAAAAACGGGCAAAGTAGTTTTTAGGAGGAATAAATAGGTAAATAACGGAATTTGTCACACGTTTTGTGCGGCAGCAGCAGGTGAAAAATTCCTCCTAAAAGATTATGCGTCCTGCTGATAAAATGGAAATAAAAATAGATAAAATTTATGCAGAATGCACATTGTAATCGACAGAATGATTTTATATAATATAGGCATAAAACATGAAACCGATTCCAGTTGATGCAGGTTACTTTTAGCAAGCAGCGCTCTTATTGGATTTTCGCTTGTTTTACATTCTACCCATTCCGGTGCTGTTGCTAATACTGCGTCATGACGTATGTGTAATGGAAATTACGAGGAAGGAGAATGTAAAATGCTGCATGAAGTAAAATTTCGTTGCGGACACACCGCAATGCTGGAACTGACAGGTCAAGTTGAGGAACGAGCCAAAAAGGCTGAAAGATACTCCAAACATATTATTTGTCCGGATTGCCGCTTCGATGCAGCAATGGTCGATGGATATAATCCATTCCGACAGGAAATTGTGTTTCCAATCGGCTTTTTCTCAACCCGGCACCCATAACTTAGCCAAATTCATATGGAAATTTGAGTTGCCCTCCCCTTTCCAATTAAAAGCGTCCGCTGGGCACTCCGCTCCCAGCGGACGCGCTCTCCCTAAATCAGGGAATCACGAAGCGTATAAATTGGAAGATTATATACAAATCGCAATCACACACATCATTTTTATCCATGCTGTGATTGAAAAGCGTAACCTGGCGGCAAACGCTTCTTCCCCTTTTTCTTTCCATCCCCTCCAAAATGTGTGTTGTTAATTGCCGCTATAATAAAAAAACCGTTTCCCACTGCTTCGCAGTATGGGAAACGGTTTTTTTATCGGTTCATTGCGCCGCAGACCATACAAAGGATGAGTGCGGCGGCGGCAATTACGGCGCAGCGGCTTGCCATATGGGAAAAATGGTTGCCAGCGTTTGGGGCAGCGGATGACGTGTTCCGCTGGGCTTCACCGTTTTTCATACCAGCGCGGAGCTGAAAAAAAGCGGTGAGCACAGCGAACAGGCAAAACAGCCCTAAAGCTGCGAATTGGGCAGTGCGCAGCATAATTACAGCAGGTTGAGCGCAACAGCTAAGATAACGAACAAGATGGCAACACCGGTTGTCAGTTTGTTCAGCATAGCTTGCATCCCATGTGCTTTTTTGGAGCCGAAAAAGGTTTCAGCGCCGCCAGCGATGGTGCCAGAAAGCCCTTGAGAAGAACCTTCCTGCAATAAGATGGTAATGATAAGGAATAAGCAAGCCAATACTTCGATGACGCTCATTGCAATATGCAGAGTATCCATAGTGTTTTCATAACCTCCGATTCTTTTTTGGTCATCAGGCAGAATTTAATTGATATGCGTACAAAATATAATACCATATCCCCACCCAAAAATCAACCTACTTTCTTTTGTAAAAGAAAGTAGGCAAAGAAAACTTCACTTCGCGCTCCCGCGCGCGGCACGCAGGCGCAAAAGCGATACAAACCCTTTTGCAAAAGAAAGTAGGCAAAGGAAACTTCACTTCGCGCTCCCGCGCGCGGCACGCAGGCGCAAAAACGGCGCAAACCCTTTTACGAAGAAAACTTCACAAAATCTACACTTGCATAAAATGTTATCACGGGTATATAATAAACCATGTTAATAGTTAACTATGTTATCTAATCCCGGCGATACGAAAAAAGGAGGGAACGATATTGATGACCGGGCAACAGTTTTTTTATTTTATGTATCAGTTCCATTGCCTACGCATCCCAGAACGATTGCACCTTATGCCGCATAGCGCACATGCAATTTTACAAATGCTTGCGGACTGCGAAACGAATGATTTGCCAGACCCTTGTTTAAATGCAAAATGTATGGCGCGAAGGTTAGGTGTAACCCCGCCAATGGTATCACGTACCATACGCCATTTACGTGAACGTGAGCTGATTATTGTGGAACCAGATCCATATGACAGGCGTGAAATCCGTATGCGCCTGACCCAAAACGGACGGCAGGCACTTCAGGAGGATCAGCAGCGGTTAGATACCCTGATGGATCGTGCCATGTCCCATTTGCCGCCGCAGGCGGCAGAACAGTTTTTAGCGGCATTTTCTCAAGTGATTGACAACCTGAAAGAAGAAATTGAGAAAATGCCAGACTCAGATTTCGATTTTACTCATAAAAGGAGAAGCTAAATGCGTTCAATTTTTAGAAATTTGAAACCGCAATGGAAAACCGTCGTGCTTATCCTGCTGTCATTGCTGATAAAAGGTATTTGTGACCTTTCCTTGCCAGCGTATACCTCATCCCTGATTGATACTGGCATTCAAAACAGCGGGATTGAATATGCCGTACCGATATCAATTCGCGAAGAAAGCTATCAGGCGGTTGCGGCATATACAACCGCGGAGGAATCCGCTTGTTGGCAGCAGCTTTATCAGCAGCAAAAGGATGGGGTTTATACTATATCGGATGAAAGCCCTGCGGTTTTGAAGCAGTATGATGAACAGTTTACATTGCCCATTGCACAGGCAGCCTTAGCCGCACGCGGCACACCGATGACCCGTGAACAAATGGAAGTCCTTGGCGAACAGACCATTCATTCCACTGCGATTGCGTTTATTAAAGCGGAATATGAAGCGTTAGATATGGATTTATCTGCAATGCAAACCAGGTATTTATGGCTTACTGGCAGCAAAATGCTGCTGGTCAGCGTGTTGATGGCACTGGCTGCTATGGTTAGTATTTTATTTGCGGCGCGTGTTGGCGCGGCAGTCGGACGCGATAAACGTAAACAGGTTTTTGATAAAGTAACGCATTTTTCCGGTGCGGAATATGCCCAGTTTTCCACAGCATCCCTGATTACCCGCAGCACCAGTGATATCCAGCAAATCCAACTTGCCACAACAATGATGCTGCACATGGCAGCTTATGCGCCAGTATTAGCATTTGGCGGTATTTTTATGGTAATCCGCACAGGTGCAGGCATGGAATGGATTATTGTGTTAGCAGTTGCGCTGCTGTTTACTTTAGTTGGCACTCTGATGGGCATTGCAATGCCAAAATTTAAGAAAATGCAGACGTTAATTGACCGGGTTAACCTGATTGCGCGTGAAATCCTGACTGGGTTGCCGGTAATCCGTGCGTTTGGGCGCGAAAAGGTGGAAGAGGAACGGTTTGACACAGCAAATACCAAGCTGATGCGCACCATGCTGTTCACAAACCGTTGTATGTCATTTATGATGCCCAGCATGATGATATTAATGAATGGAATGTCTGTACTCATTGTATGGGTTGCGTCCCATCGGATTGATGCCGGGCTGCTTGGTGTTGGCGATATGACAGCATTTATCACATATACTATGATGATTGTTATGAGTTTCCTTATGTTGTCTATGATGAGTATTATGCTGCCGCGTGCTGCGGTTGCCAGTGAACGCATTGAGCAAGTCCTTGCAGTGACGCCAACAATCCATAACCCAACCCAGCCGCAGGCAATCCCACAGCCGAAAGGCGTGGTTGCGTTTGAAAATGTATCCTTCCGTTATCCGGATGCCCATGATGATGTTTTGTCAAATATTGATTTTACCGCAAAGCCAGGGCAAGTGACAGCCATTATCGGGTCGACAGGCTGCGGCAAATCGACACTGATTAATTTATTGCCACGTTTTTATGATGTGACAGCAGGCAGGATTACGGTGGATGGTATAGATATCCGGCAAATGGATATTCATGATTTGCGCGGCATGATTGGGCTTGCGCCACAAAAAGGCGTGTTATTCTCGGGGACGATTGCATCCAACATTAGTTATGGCGCGCCTGAGAGTACTGCGGCAGATATGGCAGAAGCCGCCGTAATTGCGCAGGCGTCAGAATTTATTGCGAGCAAGCCGGATCAGTTTGAAAGCCCGATTGCGCAAGGCGGGTCAAATGTATCCGGCGGACAAAAACAGCGTTTGTCCATTGCACGTGCGGTAGCGCGGCAGCCGCTGATTTATATTTTTGATGACACATTTTCCGCACTCGATTTCAAAACCGATGCGGCATTACGGCGGGCGCTGGCGCCCAAAACCAGGGAAAGCACAGTATTTATTGTTGCACAGCGGATTTCCACAATCCTATATGCGGACCAAATTCTTGTGCTGGATGATGAAGGCAGGCTGGCAGGCAAAGGTACACACAAACAGTTATTAGAAAGCTGTGAAACCTACCGGCAGATTGCGCGCAGTCAGCTTTCAGAAGAAGAACTTGGCGGGGAGGTATCATAAATGGCAGCAGCACCCATGCGCCGCGGGCCGGGATTCATTCCGGGCGAAAAAGCAAAGAATTTCCGCGGCACCATCCGGAAACTCATGCGTTATATTGGTTCTTATCGCATTGCGATGATATTTGTTGCAATTTTTGCGATAGGCAGTACGATTTTTAATATTTTGGGGCCCAAAACCTTGGGTGGAGCAACTACAGAACTTGCAAACGGGCTGATGGCAAAAATCAGCGGTACCGGCAGTATCCATTTTGAGCGGATTGCGCAAATCCTTCTTATGGTTTTAGGGTTATATCTCATCAGTGCCGCGCTTACCTTTTTGCAAAGCCTGCTGATGACAGGCATTACCCAGCGGGTATGTTACCGCCTGCGGCGGGAAATTGTTGAAAAAATTGACCGGATGCCCATGCGGTATTTTGAAAGTCAAACATATGGTGAAGTATTGTCACGCATTACAAATGATGTCGATTCACTCAGCACAGGGCTGAACCAAAGCATTACGCAGATGATTACTTCTGTTGCAACGATTTTAGGTGTACTCGTGATGATGTTGTCCATCAGTGTGACCATGACATTGATTACCTTAATTTTACTGCCAGTAAGTGCCGGACTCATTGGGCTGGTGGTACGGTTTTCCCAAAAATACTTCCGCAGCCAACAGGAATATCTTGCAAAAATCAATGGGCAGGTAGAAGAAATATACAGTGGTCATACCATTGTGCAGGCATTTGGCAAAGAAGACGCGGTATGTGAAGAATTTGGCAAGATAAATCAGAAATTATATGAATCGGCATGGAAAAGCCAATTTATGTCGGGCATGATGCACCCGATTATGGTGCTGGTTGGCAACCTCGGTTATGTTGGCGTTGCGGTATCCGGTGCATTGTTTGCCGCAAGGGGGCGAATCACCATTGGCAATATCCAAGCATTTATCCAGTATGCAAAGAATTTCACTCAGCCAATCCAGCAGATTGCGCAGATTACCAATATGCTGCAATCCATGGCAGCGGCGGCGGAACGTGTTTTTGATTTTATGGCAGAGGAGGAAGAAGAACAATCCTCCAGCACGGATTATCATCCGCAGCAGGTACAGGGACAGGTACAATTTGACCATGTGCGGTTTGGTTATCATGCCGAACAGCCGGTCATCCATGATTTTTGTGCAAAAGTAGAACCGGGACAAAAAATAGCGATTGTTGGACCGACAGGCGCCGGCAAAACCACCATGGTAAAACTGCTGATGCGCTATTATGATGTGCAAGGCGGCAGCATCAGTTTGGATGGGCATGATATCCGAGAATTTGGACGGCGAGGACTGCGGCAGGCATTTGCCATGGTTTTGCAGGACACCTGGCTGTTCCAAGGGACAGTCATGGAAAATTTACGGTATGGGCGTATGGATGCAACCGATGAAGAAGTGATTGCCGCGGCAAAAGCGGCGCGGGTGCATCATTTTATCCAGACCTTGCCAGGTGGCTATCAGATGGAACTGAATGAAGAAGCCTCAAACATTTCGCAGGGGCAGAAACAGTTATTAACCATTGCGCGGGCGATATTAGCAGACCGTCCCGTGCTGATTTTAGATGAAGCAACATCTTCTGTCGATACCCGTACAGAAGCACAGATTCAGCAGGCTATGGATACTTTGATTGCAGGGCGCACCAGTTTTATCATTGCGCACCGGCTGTCGACCATCCGCAACGCGGATTTAATCTTGTGCATGAAAGATGGCGATATTATCGAACAAGGCACACATGAACAGCTTATGGCACAACAAGGGTTTTATGCAAACCTATATCAGAGCCAGTTTGAAAAAGTATCATGAAAAAAACCCCCTTCCCATTGAACAATATGGGAAGGGGGATTCATGTTTATGCAAACAAAGCGGTATAGCCCCAGTAACCAAGCACCAAAATGCCCAATACAATGCGATACCAGCCAAACACTTTAAAATCATGCCGTTTGACATAACCCATCAGCATCTGGATACAAATAAGCGATACAAAATAGGCAACAACCGAACCAATAATCAGCAAAACCCATTCAAACAAAGCAAAGTCAAAACCCAGTTTGATAAACTTGAGCAAGCTTGCGCCAAACATAACCGGTACAGCTAAGAAAAAGGTAAATTCAGCGGCGGCGGCGCGTCCGACGCCGATAGCAATACTGCCCAAAATGGTTGCGCCTGAACGGGATGTGCCAGGGAAAATCGCGGCGATAAGCTGGAATAGCCCAATAATGAGCGCATCGCGGTAAGTGATATCATGCACCTGCATAGCGCGTGCCTGCTGTCCGGCATTGTGGTTTTCCACGGCGATGAAGGCAATACCAAAGACAATCAGCGCCAGCCCAACCGTTTGGAAATTATAAAACCATTCATTCAGCTTATCATCAAATAAAATGCCGACAACTGCCGCAGGGACGCAGGCGATGATAATTTTCAGCCATAACCGGAATACTTGCGGGTCGCCAACGGTGCGTCCCCGCCTGGATTTTTTCAGCGGTACGAACCGCCGCCAATATAATGTTAAAACGGCTAAAATCGCGCCGAATTGTATGACAACAAAAAATAATTCCTTAAAGGCTTCGGAGGCGTCGAGCTGCAAAAACTCATCTACAAGAATCATATGCCCCGTGCTGGAAACAGGCAGCCATTCGGTAATGCCCTCCACAATGCCAAGGAATATGGCTTTTAATACTTCTACCATCAAAAATTGTTCTCCTTATCCTTGATGTCAAGCGGGTCAAACAAATGGGCGGCACAGCCGCCCCTGTTTTTCATATCCCCATATAGTTTATTGCGCCGCGGGGCGGAATATGCCTTCCACCGCGCCGGATAAAGTAAGTGCGCCCTCTGCGTCTTTATCCCAGGTAAAGGTAATGTTATTGGTTGCATCTTCTGCGGCAGCCGCTTGGACTTTTGCCGTGCCGCGGATTTCCCCAACGCTGTATTCAAAAGAATTATCATCAATCGGGACAAGTTCAAGCTGTTGTGTGCCATCGGTGAAACTGCCTTCCCAATCATAAACCGCATCGGTTTCGGGGTCATATAGCGAAAACTCGGAATAATCCCCCAAATGGTTGCCGCCCTCATAATTATATTTTTCGCCTGTCTTTTTGCTTACCGCAACCTGTCCAACCGCCTTGTTATCCTCGCGGTTTGCAACGATAAACACATAATAACCTTCCCCTGCAATTTCCAAGTTGGTTTTTGCGTCCAGCAGCATATATGTATCGGTATCAATGGTTTCTGCCAGCAGATTGCGTGCGTCAGACATGGTGACATCCTGGCTGACAGGCGGTTCAGGCTGCTTCTTTTCCGGCACAGGCAGTGAACCGCTGCCTGTACTGCTTGGTGCAACCGATGAAGCAGGGTCTTTTTGCTTTGTGCAGCCGGCAAATGCCAGCAGGCTGACCGCCAAGAATAAAAACAAGGATTTTTTCATAACAAAAATAACCTCCTCAATGGACTGGATACGCCCCCTTGCTATCATACCGGAAACTGCGCCAAAAGGCAACTATAATTTCTGGGACAAAAGGTCGAACCAAAAAGTTTTGCTGCCGTTTTGGCAGGCAGGGGGAACCCTTTTCTAAGGGGTTTCATTTGGTTGATGTTCTGGGATGAGAAACCAAAATTCCATGCCGCCAGGCACGTTACGCGCCCCATAAGCGCCGCCTAAAAGATCCGCGGTTGCTTTCACAATACTCAGTCCGACGCCGCTGCCGCCAGATTCCCGGGAACGGGCTTTATCTGTGCGGTAAAATTTTTCCCATAAGCGGGGCAGTTCCTGTTCAGTTACGCCCTCGCCTTCATTAAATACGGTGATTTGGGCGCCATCTGGCTGTGCTGCCGCAGATAAACAGATTTTCCCATGCTCGGGTGTGTACCGGATAGCGTTGGACAAATAATTGCCAATGACCTGTTCAACCATCCCATAATCGCTGAAAATATGCAGCCCGCTTTGCCGCACCTCGACAGTTAGGTTTTTGCTGTCCGCAAGCAGCGCGGTTTGGTTGACCATCACCTGCAAAAACTCATCCAAATCAATATCAGTAAAGGTCGGCTGGTCGCGCCCAAGTTCCAATTTGGATAAATTCATGAGCTGCATGACGAGATTGTTCATCCGAACCGCCTCATCGGTAATGGTGGTACAGTAATATGCAATATCTTCCGGTGTTTCGGCAATGCCTTCCCGTAACCCCTCGGCATAGCCTTGGATTAACGCAATCGGCGTTTTGAGTTCATGCGACACATTGACGATAAATTCCTGTCGCATTTCATCCACCCGCTCTTTTTCGCGGATTTCATTGGCCAGTTTTGCATTGGTTTTGCGCAGCCCTTCTATGGCTTTTTCCAAGTGTTCACTCAGCCGGTTAAGCGATTGCCCCAGCCAGCCGATTTCATCCTGTCGGCTGCCGTCGTATTTCTGCGAAAAATCAAGGGCTGCCATGCTGTTTGCAATATTGCCCATTTTAATCAGCGGACGGGTAAAGTGCCGGGAAATCAAAAAGGCTAAAAAAGTGCAGACAATCAATGTGATACCGCCTGAAATCAGCAGAAATACCATATTAAATGCGGAATTTTGCTCCATATACATAAAGGGTATCCTTGCCACCAGATATTCATCATGGTCAGAAAGCCGCCCAACCAGGCATAAAAATTCCTCATTGCGTTTATGGTCAACCACGCTGGTAATGATTGCGCCTTTTTCGTTGACATCCTGCATATCCACCTTATTCAGTGCGCTTTGGGTGATGGAAAGCCCATTATAAATGTTTTCCGAAGCGGCAATGATGCTGGAAGGCTGTTCGCGGACAACCGAATCATAAATCACCTTCCGGTGGCTGATAATTGCCAGCCGGATGCCCAGCACATCCTCGCTGTTTAAAATCGTTGCCGCCAGGTTTTCACCGCCTTCCGCATAAACGGTACACATATCTTGGTATAAATCTTTGAGTGTCCGTTCACGCTGCCATAAATAATAATTATCATATAAGGTGACATTGAGCGCAGTCAGGATGCCGATAAAAATCACAGCGATTGCGCCAATGGCGGCAAAAAATTTGAACCGGATAGAATGATACATTGAAGGGTGCCACCTCGCAGAAAAAAGCAGGGACGGAGGTTAAAAATCCCCCCGTCCCCAGCGTTCATTTTATTTAGTCGTCGTCGTCCTCGTTGTTGATTTCATCAAAGGCTTCTTTGGGGTCTTTGCCGCCATAAACAATGGAAAAAATGCCAGGCACATATTTATCGAACATATTAAAACCAATATAGGTCAGGCGGACAACCACAGAATCCGGCAAGCCAGTTTCTTCTTCAAACACGCCAACTGCCTGATAAACCAGTTCGCCATCGGAAAAGTCCATTTGGAAATTGCCGAGCAGCAAAGTATAGTTGACATAGGTAAGGTACTGGCTGACCGCGATACGGTTTTTTTCCGGGATATTCATGGGCAGAATAGTGGAAAAGAGTGCGGTACGTGGGTTGACCACCCGTGCCATAAAGCGCACATCGGGGGAAACCTCTGTATTCATGGAAAACCGGATTAGCCCACGTTCCTCATCGGTAGAAAAGTTCAGCTCTTCATTTTCATAGACCTGCTTGATGGATAAAATATCAAATGCCATAATGCTCCTCCTGAAAATACAGTATTACAGTTACATAGCAACAGTATACCACATCCGGACAGAAAAAACCACTGCAAAAAAAGAAAAACCACAGGGATAAATACCTGTGGTTTTGTCTGGAGCGGATGACGAGGCTCGAACTCGCTACCTCCACCTTGGCAAGGTGGCGCTCTACCAGATGAGCTACATCCGCGTTTGCCGCTCGGAACGATATTTATTATACCAGCGAATCCGCTCCGCGTCAAGGATTATTTTCAAAAATTTTTTTGATTTTTGCGTCTGCATAAAGAAACAGCGCTGGAGGGCAAACACTCACAGCGCTGTTTTACAAATCATTTAACGGTCTAAAATCACACGTTCACGGGTTGACATAGACACTTCAATATTTTTGGTATAGGTTTTATAGTTGGGGGCGGAAACGGTCAGGGTATGCGGCCCACGTTCCACTGTAAAGACAACCGTACCATCTTCTTTGGTGGTCAGGGTCTGGTCATCCAGCGTGACATTGGCGCCGCTGACATTCGCGCCCATTTTATTGCTGACGGTAATCGTTACCGATTCCTGAATCGCAACTTTAAAATTAACATCCTGGCTTTCGGTCTGCACACGGAATGTTTGAGATGATTCTTCAAACTGTTCGCCTTTGATGCGGGCAATATAGCTGCCTGGTTTCGCATAGAATACGGCTAAGCCGCTGGAATCGGTAGCTTGTTCCTGCAACTGTTTTTCTTCCTCATCGGCTTTGCCGCTGTCGGGGCGGATTGTTACAGTTGCCCCTGGCACCGGCTGATTATCCGCGCCGGTGACAAAGACACGCACCTGCTGAGAAGTGGTGAATTTCACGCGCAATACAGGGTTGACACCCGAGGACATGGAGAACCGCAAATCAACATACTGCACATCCTTGGCAAGTGACGCCAATGCACCAGCGTTTAACCGCACATTGCCTGCCGAGGTGACAACATACTGCCAGTTTTCCTCCAGCACCTTATCGCCGCCAACCACGATAATATTCCGCAGTTTGGCACTGTCTACAGCGGTAAGCCCGACTTCCACATCGCCATAAGTGGTGCTGGCTTCATTGGTATCAAACTCAAGCTCGGTGGTGCTTAATGTGTTAATTGGGCGGGTATCCACCACTTTTAATGGCACTGCCAAGTTATTGCCAGCACTCATGTTAAAGGACAGCGTATAATTACCGACGCCGCGGGTTTCCAAATATTCCTTTTTCAGTGTAACCGAATTGGTGTTGGGATAATAAATGTAATCATCGCCGCGGGTCAGGATTACGCTGCCAACGCGGATATTGGAAAGTTGTACTTTTTCAGGGGTATCAAGTTCAAAATTGATTTCTGTATTTTGCGCGGAAAGCTCATATTTATCAAAAGTCGCTTCGACAGGTGTAATTTTACTGCGTGATGTATCAATAATAGAAAGGCTTAGCCGTGCGGTGGAATCATCACTGAAACGCAGTTCCAGAATATAATCACCTTCTTTGGTGATGGTGCTGAGGAAGGTGCGGTATAACCGGAACCCATCATCGGTTGTGCGGTAATCCGTGCCGTTGGTCAAGGTTTTGTTTTCAAATACAATAGCGTCAAGTGTGTTAGGGTCGGCTTCCAGCACGAAATCATAGGCGTTTGCCGAACCACCAATGCCTTTGTCATATTCCAGGCTGCCTGGGGAAATGGCAACCGAAGTATTGGTGCGCACCAATTTGCCGTCAATGGTCACAGCCATACCGCTTGCCAGGTTGTACGCTTTGGGGGCAAAGCCAAGCACTGCGCCATTTGCGGTGATATTTGCCATGCCGATGGTACCATAGCCATTGACTGTACCGCCTTTACCCATATTCAATGTATTGATATTGCCAGAGTTAGCAAGGGTTACAGTGGAATTGCTCTCCATGTCCAAATCCCAGATATCACACGCAAGGGTTAAGGTTGTGGATTCATTGCCTTCTAAGACCACATCGCTGAAACCGCCTGCGGATGCGTCCAGTGCGGTTTCGGTAAGGGAAGCATTGGACTGGACTTTCATTTCAGCGACATTGGTATTGCCTGTGGCAGTGACTTCCACCAAACGGTTCATGGAGGAAGCAACAATTACTTCTGGGGCTTCCACATCTTCCAGCGTGACATTGCCGCCGGAAATGACCAGCGTACCGCCAATGGACACATTGGAAAGGACAACACGTTCGGAACCAAGCCCTTCTGTAATGTATAAATCGCCGCCGATTTCAGCATTTGACAAAATACAGCCTTCGGAAATCGTGGCATTTTCAACGTCATCCCGTAAATCCAAGCTGGTATAACTGCCGTTTGCCTCGCTTAATGAAGTGCCTAGGTACGCATATAAAATACGGGCAATTTCTGCGCGGGTAATGGTATCCTGCGGACCAAAGCTGCCATCCGGGCGGCCGACCAGATAACCTTTTTGCACCGCATCATAAATATAGCCAGCGCTCCAGGTGCCGATTTCATTTTTATCGGTAAAGGATAATTGTGATGGCGTGACAGCATTGCCTGTTGTTGTTTTATAAAGTCTGCCGATAATGGTTGCCGCCTGTTCACGGGTGACAAAACCATCGGGCATCATCATATTGTTGCCAATGCCTGCGATATAACCATATTTGGTTGCAATGCGGACGGTTTCATAATACCAGCTTGATGGGGTGACATCTTCATAAGAAATATCGGTTGTTTCTGTAAAATGAAAAGCACGGTTAATATACCGCATAAATTCCGCACGGGTGACTTCATCGGTTGGGGAATATTTCCCTGTTGTTGCATTTGGGTTAATAATGCCTTCCTGGTTCAGATAAGTAATATATTTTTCTGCCCAATGGCCAGAAATATCATTTGCAGCTAATGCGCTTGGCACTGCGCACAGCATAAGGGCTGCGGAAAGCAAGGCAGCCAGCAATCGCTTTTTCAAGTTATTTCACCTCTTATAAATTGGGGTTATGGTTTGGGTGCATGAAACCCATACTTTATTGCATTATAACATTTTAAGCAGGGTTTGTACACAGTTTTTTGTCAGCAAAACTTGCTGCTGGAATGCCAATGATAGGGAAAATGCAACAAAAACCTTCTGTTCCCGCTATTGGGTACGGGTATAGTGGACAAACTGCCGGCCTTTTCTGCTTGTGCCGCCAAGGGCAGTAATCGCGGCTCTGCCTTTGCCGCGCACAGTAATGCGATCCCCAGGGGATAAAGTATGCCCAGGCTTTAAGCAAGGCTGCTGATTGACAAAAACGAAACCTTTTGCAATCATTGCCTGCACTTCACTGCGCGACAGGGAAAAAATTAAAGCAGCAAGGCTGTCTAACCGCAGTGAGGCAACGGAACCTTCTTTTTCGATTTCCCGCACCACTGGCAAACGAAGCGCGGATAATGGAAATGGGGAAACGTGGATTGTTTTTCTGCCTGCCTGGGTAAAGTGCAGTGAAATAAAATCCGCCATTTCCCGCAGGATAAGCAATTCGGCGCCATGTGTACCAACCAAAATATCACCGATGGTATCGCGGGAGATTTGCAGCCCCATCAGTCCTCCTAAATAATCCCGATGGGATAATTGGTCTGCTGGTTTCTTTTCCGCACGGAGCAATACGACTGGGCTGTTTTCTTCTGCCACCGCATCTTCTTCGGATAAATAATCGGGCAGGAATATGGCACAAACCCGTTCCGCATCCGGATAACCACCCCAAAATACATGGCGCTGTTTGGCAATACGGGCTGCCTGCTGCACCAAAGCCCGCTCATGCAGGTCTAAAAACCGCGTATGCACCAAATAATCAGCACCCATTTGATCCCATACGCTTGCAAGCAGCAAACGGTCTTCCGTATTTTGCGCCAAAGCAAGGATTTTTTCTTTCATGTGATAAAAGATTCCTCCTGTTGGATTTTGATATTGAACAGCATAAAAAAGTAATGGCGATACGGATGATTATCGTACCGCCATTTTCCATTTATGTATCAACCTAATTTCATCAACGGCACTTTTATCGTTGCAGCAGCCCTTTCTGCCCAGTCAATTAAGACATTTGTGCCGCTGCGGACTTCTTCTGCGGCAATTTGTAAACCACTGACATCTTCTTTTAACGCGCTGACATCGGTTTGCAAGGTGCTGACCTTTCGCTGAAGCCCATTCATACCAGTTTGCAGAACAGTAACATCCTCTTTGAGCCCACTGACATCAGTTTTCAATACGCTGACATCCTCTTTGAGCCCACTGACATCAGTTTTCAATACGCTGACATCCTCTTTGA
>CAJUDU010000038.1:15237-23081 GCA_910584935.1 uncultured Butyricicoccus sp.
GTTCACTAATGTCTTTCTGCATGACCGAAACAGTTTGCTCTATAGAATCCATACGATGTTCCATAGCACCCATTCTTTGTGTCATGGTGCCAACATCCTGCTTGATATCTGTAAGCTGACTTAAGATTAAATCCAGCTTGTCCATGTTATCACCCCTTTACTATGATATAAATTTTTGTCAATTTATAACCCATCGCACATAAACGATGGTTCTCTTTTTTTATTTTACGGTACGAGAATCTGCTTGTCAAGTTTATGGCAGGATGGTTTATCTGCAATCTTTTTGTCCTTAAAAGGCATTGCAATCTCAATGCGCTATTGATAAAATTTTTCTGAAACCAATATGAAAATCAACTTTCCCTCTGTATTTTTGCCGCAAAACGTAGTATAATAGTAACTGATAAATTATTTTTGGAAACTTTGTCATTGGAGTGTTTATTTTGTCAACAATCATTGCAGTTACAAACCAAAAAGGCGGCGTTGGAAAAACAACTTCATCTTCCGCGCTGCTGGCTGCCCTGCACGATAAGGACTTCCGTGTCTTGGGCATTGATTTAGACCCACAAGGCAGCCTTGGCTTTTGCCTCGGCTTGGATATTGAAAACTGTTTTACCATTTATGATGTGCTCAAAGGCAATAAAACTGCCGCAGAAGTCATTGTCCCAACCGATTGTGGGGATATTTTGCCTTCTAACATCCTGCTTTCTGGTGCGGAATTGGAATTTAACCGCCCTGGACGGGAATTTTTACTCAAACAACACCTCGCTGACTTGCGGGATAATTATGACTTTATTATTATTGATACCCCGCCTGCACTCAATGTGCTGACCGTCAATGCGTATGTTGTTGCTGATAGTTTGATTATCCCAATGGCGCCGGAAATTTTAAGCCTGCTTGGGGTTGCTCAAATCCGGGAAACAATTGATACGGTGCGCCGTTGCTATAATTCCCGGCTGAAAGTATTGGGCATTTTGTTAAATAAGTTTAACCCCCGGCTGAATCTGAACCAGGAAGTTTTGGAAATGTCCGAACAGATTGCGCAGCAACTGGGCACCCGGGTGTTTGAAAGCAAAATCCGTGCCAGTGTATCTGTTGCAGAAGCACCAGCACATGGCGAAAGTGTTTTAACATATGCCCCACGTTCTAAGCCAGCCGCAGATTTCCAGGCATTAGTAGACGAAATCCTGGAACAGGAAACCGCGCCCGATACTGGCGCATAATATCTTGAAACAGGAGTGATTTTTTATGGCTGCTTCCCGAAAGCATGATAAATCGTCTAAAACTGCCCATGTCTTAAACTTAATCACCAGCCCCGCTCAAAAACAGGTTGCACAGGAAACACCAGAACCGGAAGAAACTACCTCTGCTGCACCCCCGGAAACAAGCGCGGAAACTTCTACTGCCGCGCCTTCGGCGGCTCCAGCAGCCCCGGCAGCTACTCCAGCTATCCCAGCGATCCTATCTCCCCATACTTTGACACAACCGGTTATGCCGGATGCACATAGTGAACAGGCATTATCTGATCAAATCCGGCAGGCGTTAGAGGTGGAACTTACAAAACCAGAGCCAGAACCAACACCACCACCAAAGCCTGCTCCAAAGGCAAAACCTGCACCTGCCCCGGTGATGCCGCCGCAGCCGGAACCTATCCCGGCAATGTCGCCGCAGCCTGCTCCCGCTCCGGTGATGCCGCCGCAGCCTGCTCCCGCTCCGGCGATGCCGCCGCAGCCTGCTCCCGCTCCGGCGATGCCGCCGCAGCCTGCTCCCGCTCCGGCGATGCCGCAGCAGCCTGCTCCCGCTCCGGCGATGCCGCAGCAGCCTGCTCCCGCTCCGGCGATGCCGCAGCAGCCTGCTCCCGCTCCGGTGATGCCGCCGCAGCCTGCGCCTGCTCCAGCGATGCAACAGCCAGAACCGCAACCGGTAGAGGCATCTGCACCATCTGAAGATGATCTGATGTATGTAAATATTATGCAGAAAATGGTCGAAGATAAGGCTTCCCGCTATATCAAAATGCTTGGATTATGTACTTGCCCACAATGTACAATGGATGTCAAAGCACTTGCTTTGTCTAATCTCGTGCCAAAATATGCCGTTACACCGAAACAAATCCCAATCCCAATGCTGACGATTTATGAACAGCGTTATGGCAACATCGTTTCTACTCAGCTTATGAATGCTTGCAAAACCGTTATGAAAAAACCCCGTCATCATGTGTAACTATTTGTTTATGTATTTTATGGGATTTTATAACATATGCGCTTGCGATATATCTGCCTCTTTGTTATAATAAGAATAACTATCAAACCTGATTGTGAGGGCTTAAAATGGGAATTTCAAAACAGGATATCCAACGTGTAAAACTTATGGGCTTCCTGCATAACCGTGGGACAGAAAAGTTTAACTGCCGGGTTATTACTGGCAATGGTACTTTATCTGCAGAACAATTGCAGGCGGTTGGCCGTATTGCTGAAAAATATGGCGATGGTAAATGTATGTTTACTACTCGTATGACGGTTGAATTTTCCGGCGTGCCTTATGATTCCATTGATGCTGTGGTAAAAGAACTCGCTGATGTTGGGCTTACAACAGGTGGCACAGGTGCGCGTGTCCGTCCGGTTACTGCCTGCAAAGGGACAACTTGTGTTTTTGGATTCTATGATACTCAGGCATTAGGACAGAAAATCCATGACCGGTTTTATGTTGGTATGGGGTCAGTGCGTTTGCCGCATAAATTTAAAATTGCAGTTGGCGGCTGCCCAAATAACTGCATTAAACCAGACCTGAATGACTTTGGCATTGTCGGTCAGCGTCCGCCAAAGTTCAAAGAGGAATTGTGCCGCGGTTGTAAAGTCTGTCAAATTGAAAAAAATTGCCGCATGAGCTGTTGTACCGTGGAGGACGGCAAAATGAAACGCAACAGCGAGGTTTGCAATAATTGTGGATTTTGCATCGATAAATGCCCATTTAAGGCGGTTTTTGCGGAAGAATCTGCTTATAAACTGTATATTGGTGGGCGTTGGGGCCGCATTACCCGCCATGGCACACCGCTGCCCGGTTTATATACCGAGGAACAAACACTTGATATGATTGAAAAATCTATATTGCTTTTCCGTGATTGGGGCAAAAAAGGCGAACGCTTTGCCGCAATGATCGACCGGATTGGTGAAGAAAAAGTCATTGAAGAACTGCTGCATGGCAACTTGATGGAACGCCGTGAGCAGATCCTTGCAAAAGAGATTTAATAGGGCAAACAAAAAGAGCGGCGTCAGGCTGATAGAAAAACCTGGCGCCGCCCTTTATGCGTTATCTGCAATTATTCAAAGACGCTGCGAATTGCTGTGATTAGTTTTTTGAAAATGTTCACAATCCGTGCCCATACGCCAATATCCTCCGCGGCAGCTTCTTCTGCCTGCACTTCTGCCATTTCATCAACTGAAATTTCACTGGTGCGCAAAATAAATTGTACGCTGGCAGGTGATGGATTCTTTCCCGATGTGACCGAATGTAACGCAAGCGAATTATCCATGTTCAAAATATTACTGTCACTATCCAGTTGGTCAACTTCATCGGAAATTGTATCATGAATGGAATCTGTCGCGGTTTGCAGGCTGTTTGTTGTACCACCTGATGCCGCCGCACGCCCTAATACATCAATTAATCCATTTAACGCTTGCTGTGTGCCAATGTCTGCCTGACTGCGCAGGGATCGTAACGTATCCCGTGTGTGCAGCAGTAAGGTATTGCCCGCATTTATCGTATTGGTTAAGGTAGTGCCTGCCGTTTGGATTTTCGGAATCAGGCTGTTTGCATCCACATTGATTTGGTCAAGCGTATCAATCAGCGGCTGTATTTGTAATAATAAATCATCCAGCCGGGAAAGCGTCTGGGTCGCAAGCTGTGCCGCCTTTTGCCCATGTTCCGCGCTTTGCTGCCCAAGCCCACGGTATTCCCGTAACGCATTGTCGGTTTCTTCTAATGCTGTGATGGTTAATTCCATCGCGCTGCATAGCGTATCAATACTATGTAATAATGCTTCTGTGGACATTAACACATATTCAAGCGCTTTTTCCATATCATCCATGACATTTGCAACATTTTGGATGGTATAAGCGAATTGCTGTAATGTGACAAGCTGCTGCTCTAACTGGGTTAGTGTCGACTGTACTGCATTATATAATGGATCATCAGGATCTAAACCGCTGATTTGTGACTGCAAACGGTCAATTTGCCGCTGGGTTGTATTGATGACATTTGCCATGGCGCTTGACATGGATATGGTGATGACACCTATGCCGTCCAACTCTTTGCGTAAATCTTCTAATTCATCCTGTAAGCTGCGGCTGTCTGTACGCAAATCTTTCAAGGCAGATTTTAATTCTTCGGTATGCAGCCAGTTTTCACCGGTTTCTTTGTCTAAATCATGCAGGAAGGACTCAAATTGTTTTAAATTATCCCGTACATCAATCAATAAATTATAATAACGGGCAATATCCTGGCGGCTGTCTGAAAGATTGGTTAATATACCATTGATATTGCCATGAAAATCATTGATATTGTTCAGCGCCGCTTCCATTTCGGGCAAAATCGCATCGGAATCCCCAGCTAAAGTCTGTAAAACATCCAATACCGCATCTAAATCCGGGTCTAAGGCGCCGCGGGACGCAATAAGACGCTGCCGCATGGCATCAATATCCGCAAAACCATTTGCCATAGACTGAATGCCGCTTTGCATACTGTCCATGGTTGCTAACATATCACGCAAACCAGCATAAACATCATCATGGGCACTTTCTAATGTATCCCGCACATCCCGAAAATCAGAAATTGTGTCAAGCTGGGAAAGGGTAGCTGGCGCCATCAGCATATAAACCCCCATAGATTCAAAATGATCCGAACCAATGCGGAATGTATATGTATTTTCCTCCCCCGGTAAACCCATGAAAACCGCGAATTTATATGAACCCATAGACTGAATCTGTGCGCCAGGCGCTTCTAAAGATTTGGTTTCATCCATATTTGCACCGGATATGACCATAAGCGTCATATTGTTGCGGTAATATTCATCCGCCGCAAGGTTTGGCATGGCACGGACGGAAATTTCCACTAGCCCGCTTGCTCCTGCTAGATCTTTTGCCGCATATGGTACGCCATCTAATTTATAGGATACATCAAATGTCCATGGCATTTGCAGGGAAGCTGGATCATTTGGAATACATTCATAATAAAACCGTTGCCCATCAACATCAGATAAGGTGAAATCTACACCATCTTCCCGTAAAGCTGGCGCGTCATGGGATGTCATATTGTAAACCGCCGCATAATTGCCATAATCACTGATTGCCTGTGCGCCATTTAATGTGGTGCCTTTGACAATGCGCATATCATCAACAACACCATATTCATCTAAATTCACATAAACCGCTTCATCAACCGTGGGCTGTGGCGCTGCCGCATATGCGATTACACCCAAATGCGGCGCAAGCAGGCTGCCTAACAGCAAATAGCAAACCCATTTATTTTTCATCGTCTGTATCCTCACTTTCATCAGATGCCCCGTGTTTCCCGAATTTCTGTAACCGTTCCATAAGCGCTTTGCGCCGTGCTTTGTGGTTGGCACGCATTTGCTCATGTAATGCAATATGCTGCTTTTGCAGCGCGGAAAGTGCCGGGAATGTCAACCGTTTTTGCCGGATGCGCGCTTGACGCGCTTGTTTGCGATCGGCATAATCAGGCTTAATGATAAACCGGTCAAATGCCAACAGGCAAGCAGGCAACATAAATAATACCAGGAACATACTCAGCAGCGCGCCACGCCCAATTAAGCGCCCTAACCCAGCAACTGCTTCCACTGAAGACAAGAAATATAACCCATATGCGGCGGAAGCAAGAATAAATCCGGAAGTCAGAATGGATAATGCACTTTGGGAAACCGTATGGATTGCCGCATTTTTCTTATCCATTTTGGAACGGGCATCCAGATAATTGCCTGTCATTAGGATGGAATAGTCAATGGTTGCACCAAGCTGTACACAAGACACAATGATATAACCCAAAAACATGGTGCGCTGACCATAAATATAAGGAAGCGCTGTATTGATAAAAACAGCGGATTCAATCGGAATCAACACCACCAACGGCAGAATCAAGGATTTATAAGTAATCGCAACAACCAACGCAACACCAAGCAATGACAGCAAATTGACAGAACTATAATCGGCTGTGATGATATCTTTGATATCCTGCGTAGCAGGCGTTACACCAACAACATAGGTTTGCTGCCCAGGATAATACCGGGCGACAATGTCGCGGATTTCATCCGCATACTGAAACGCCGCATCACTTTCGCCAGCAGAACGGACATTGATAATCACCCGCGCCCAATGTGCGGAATGAAGCTGCCCTGTAATGCTTTGCGGCAGGAAACTTTCTGGAATGCCGCCAGGCAGCGCGGAAGATAATCCAAGCGCCATACGTGTATAGGGAAGGGCGTCCAACTCATCCGTCATCGCTTTTTCTGTAATATTATCCCCCACAGGCACAAGCGCTAACATCATATTGCTGCGCCCAAATTTTTCATTCATTTGTTGTTCCTGTTCATAAATTTCTGTGCCAGGGGAATTGGCAACCGCTTCATTGCCATATGAAAAATCTGCCATGCCCTGCCCAATATAACAAGGAACAACTAAAATTAAAACCATAATTGTCAGCGGGAAACGGACTTTATATGCCGCTTTGCCCAGTTTGTCAAACCCGGGAATAAAGGAACGGTGCGCGGTTTTCTCAATTAACCCTTGATACCGCAGAATCAGCGCAGGCATTAACAGCAAAACCGTGCCAAGGCTGCAAATGATGCTTTTTGCCAGCACAAACCCCATATCTTTACCAATGCCAAACCGCATCAGCGCCAACGCGATAAACCCGACAACCGTTGTCGCGCCAGACGCCCCGATAGAAGTTACTGCGGTACGCAACGCATTTGCCATCGCTTGTTCTGGCTCTGTACCCGCTTCTTTTTCATGGGTGAATGAATGCAGCAGGAAAATGGAATAATCCATGGAACACGCAAGCTGTAAAACCGCACCAACTGCATTGGACATAAATGAGATTTCCCCGAAAAATAAGTTTGTCCCCATACCAATGACAATCGCAATACCCATAACCATGAGGAACAATATCGGTTCAAACCAGGAAGTCGTTGTAACGGTTAAAATCAGATAAATGACAATGACTGCAAGCACCATAACCCGTGCCACTTCACCATTGATGGTCGGGCCTAATACCGTATCAGATGCCGCAGAACCCGCAACATAACCACGCTCGCCAACAATCGCTTCAATTTCATGAATCGCATGATGGGTACGCTTGGAAGAATCACTTTCTAAAAATGTGATATCCATATAAGCATAACCATCTTTATAATAATCCTCAATATTACTATAATCAATAAATTCACTCGAACCATAAATGTTGACAGCGGCATCACACCATAAAATCATATCTACACCGTCAACATCTGCAATCCTGTCTTTGATTACCTTGGCTTCGTGGATGGTTACATCTTTCAGCATTACCCGCCCCATACCTGGATAAGTAAACTCCGCTTCCATGATATCCAACGCTTGGGCGGAAGGCGCATCATCGGGTAAGTATTTGGTTAAATCATAATTCACCCCAACAAGCGGGATGCTGATTAAGTTCACAATAAATAATATCATAAACAGCTTTTCAATCAGCCGCCGTTTGCGGATAATCAGTTCAACCGGCCTGCGGCCTTGTTTCTTTTTCAATTGACACCACTGCTTTCTATGATTGTGACTGCTGTAAAAAAATGCGTTACCCACGGA
>CAJUDU010000039.1 GCA_910584935.1 uncultured Butyricicoccus sp.
AAGTCGAACCGCCACAGTTGCGGGAGGATGCACGATATGATATAATTGAGGAAATACCGCAGGATATGCGCGGGTATATGCGCTCTGATGGTTCGTTCGATTTGGAACGGGCAAAACAGGATTATGCCGCGTTCCTGCAAACTGTACCGGAAAAGAACAGGTCGATGCTGGCGCAATCGCTTGAAGCTGTGACGTTTGCACAGACGGCATTGCCTGATGCGGCGTTTGGGTATCTAGGAAAAGATGACACTATCTACTACGACCCATCAAAAGAGGAATTTGCAGATTACAACTTCAACGTTGTTATGACGCATGAACTGGCACACAGGGCTGACAGGTATTTTGTGCGGTCGTGGGAAGCAAAAGCCTTTTCTGACGCCATACGTGATGCAGGAGCGGTTCTTGACGCTGACCCGGAAATGTTTATGGCGTTTGTGGAAAACGATTCTCGTGGCTTTCTGTCCGACATATTGAGCGCGATTTGTGAACAGCGTTACAGATTCCGCCCCGGTCACAAGAAATCTTACTGGCAGCACCCAGGCAACAAGGAAATAGAAATCTTTGCAAACCTGTTTGCGCTGGAATCCTTTCAGGATGAAAAAGTCTTATCGTTTTTGAAAAAGCATTTTCCACAGGTATTTGCTGTTTATCAAAGATTCCTGATATGAGGAGATGGGAATATGTATGTTGCCGCCGTTGATATGAAAATACTGAAAAATAAAGAGCTTGATGTTTTACTTGACCAGTACGAAGAGAGGTTTGGCGAAGATTTTATTGAATTCAACTACGCCGACTTCCACAGACACGGTGAGAAATGCGCGGCGCAGGTCTACAAGGAAACCCTTGAAAAGGCGCTGCTGGATGATAAGCCGTATCATATCGAATCGAAACGCTACTCATTCTTTGACCACTGAAAAGCCACGCCCAAAATATTCAGGCAGGGCAAAGGATATCAGTGATGCGGCGGAATGGGCGCATTTTTGATTATGGCTTCACACCGTAAATGGAGGAAACATAATGACCGGAAATACTATCACTATCCCAGTGGAACTTGAAGGGATAGAAGCAGCACAGCAAAATGTTGTGCAGTTGGTCGAAAAGTTGAAAGAAGCCAGAGCATTGACGGACGCGCTGGTTTCCGACTTGGGAAAACTGACAGACGGAATACAGCGTTCAAACGCTGAAGACGCCGCAAAGGAAATGGCTGGTCGTCTGTATGAAGCTTTGCGTGGTACAGCCTGAGCATCTCCGCGAAAACTTCAGAACTTTTATCCAGTAAAAGATAACAAAGTTCCATAAATGGAGGAAAACAATATGAACGAACAGCCCTTTTTGCCGGGATTAGAATGCGACCAGGAAAGCAAATCTTTTACACGTTTTACACGCGCCTACGCGGACGAACGCCCCGAACTGACCGATGAGGAAATTGACGCGCTGGACGTTTCAGCGGAAATCAAAGACTGCCTGAAACGCGATGCAGAACGCAACGAAAGCGGAAAAATCATGACAATTACACCTGTGGACGGCGTAATACAATTGCACGGGAAAGAAGACGTAAGGCGTGCGATACGGACTTTGATTATAATGAGCGATGATTGTTTTGGCGGAAGAGATGTTATGAAAGAATGCTACGACGACCTTTGGGAACAGGTTCGACAGTTAGTCAAATAATGAAGCATCACGCAAAAAAGCGCGATGCTTTTCTTATGCGTAAAAACGGAGGTGAAACCTTTGGCGGATTTTGCAATCCTGAAATCTGATGATAAGCATCTTGTATTTGGCTGGGCGTCAGTATCTATTGCCCTAAATGGTGAGCCGCTTTGTGACAGGCAAAATGATATTATCGACCCGGACGATCTGGAAACCGCAGCTTATGCGTATGTGCTGGACTTTCGTGATGGCGGCGAGGAACATAATGCACACTTGCGCAAAAGGGCAAGGCTTGTGGAAAGTTGCGTCTTTACCGAGGAAAAACAAAAGGCAATGGGCATCCCGCCCGGTGTGCTGCCGGTTGGTTGGTGGATCGGCTTCCATGTTGACGATGATGAAGCATGGGAGAAAATCCAAAATGGTACATACAAAATGTTTTCCATTGAAGGGACTGCCACACGTATTGAAGAAGGTGAAAATTAACATGGCAAATAAGCTGAAAAATATCATCTTAACAAGCGTTGACCTTGTTCGCGCCGGGGCAAACCAGCAGGCGGATATCTGCTTGTTTAAGAGTGCGGAGCCGCCGCCTGGCAAGGTGATTGCAAGCGATGACCCAAAACGGTTTGACGATATTACCGAAATATAAAAACCACCTGATTTTGATATGAGGGTGGTTTTTTCATACCCAAAATCAACAAATCAACGAAAGGACTGAATCAAATGAAAATCGACAAAAGCAAATTTTCCGCAGAGGAACTGACACAGTATGAAGCCCTGATTGCAAAAGCTACTGTGCCGGAATCCGAGGATACGAAACCAAAACCACAGGAATCCAAGCCACCAGAAGGCGCCAAACCGCCAAAGGCGAATACGCCACTGGCAGATGATGCAAAACCCGCTGAAACACAAAAGAGTGCAAATGACGCATTGCTTGGTACGTTGGGTTCTGTGCAGGCACGCATGGAACAGCTTGAAAAGTCCCTTGAAATGAAGGAACTGATCAAAACTGCCCAGAAGTATGAAATCATCGGCGAAAAGCCGGAAGATCTGGCGAAAACCCTTTACACACTCAAAAAATCTGACGAAGCAGGTTATGCCTCGTATATTGCGATGCTGGATAAAGCGCTTGCCCTTGTCCAGAAATCCGGGCTGTTCACTGAAATTGGCAAGGCTTCACATGATGGCACGGCAGGCGGCAGCCCAATTGAGAAAATCCAGGCGATTGCCGCGGAAATTCAAAAAGCTGACCCAAATCTTGACCATATTTCAGCAGTCAACAAGGCTTGGGAACAGCATCCGGAACTTGTGCAGGAATATGAAAACGAATACAACAGTTAATCAGGAGGATTTTTTGTTATGAATTATATTGCAGCTTCCATTAATCAAAGCCCCGTGATTTCCATGAAAGCTGGGGCTGATCTTGCGGATGTGCGCGGCAAAGCTGTCATGTTTGATGAAACTGGCGGTATTGTCCTGGCAGATGCGGGCAAATCGGCACTTGGGATTGCTGTATTGAGTAATCCGGAGAATATCAACAAAGGTGACGATATTGGCATCCAAATCAAAGATATCGGCCATGTAAAGGCTGGCGCCGCTGTGAAACCTGGTGATGCCCTTGCACCAGATGCAAATGGCGCGCTGGTTCCCGCGGCATCCGGCAGTTATATCGCCGTCACACTGGAAAGCGGCGCGAAAGATGCTTTTGTACAGGCGGTTTTGCGCAGTGGTTCACTTGCTGCCGCTTCCGGCGGGGCAACGCCAGCAACGCCAGGATCTTAAAAACAATGAAGTAATCAGCTTACAAGGAGGATTTTTATTATGCCAAATGGTATCCATCCCGGCGCACTTTCTGCGCAGATTGCAAAAGGCGCTTTCAAACCGAATATTTATCTGACCAATATGTCCATGGCGTATTTCCAAAATGCTGACCGTTATGCCGCGAAAAACCTGTTCCCGATTTGCCCGGTGCAGCTTGCCAGCGCTCGGTATTATATTTTCGATAAGGCTTCTCTGCTGCGCGATAACGCACAGCGCAAGCCCGAATTTGGCAAAGTTACTCCGGCACAAATGGGGCAGCTTGACCAGTCCTATAGCTGCAAAGTTGACCAGATTATTGTCGGCATCGACCAAATCAGTACACTGAATTTCCAGCGCACCGGCACACCAGGTGCCGCTGATCCGCGCCGTGCAAAAATCCGTTTTATCGCAGAACAGATGAACCTGCATCAGGACAGGATTTTTGCTGAAAGTTTCTTCAAATCCGGTGTTTGGAGCAACGAATGGACAGGCGGCACAGCGTACAGCGCATCCGGCAAAACATTCATTAAATTTACCGATGATAACTGCGACCCTGTGCGGCTGTTTGATGATTTATGCACCGAAATCGAACAAAGTACAGGACGCCGCCCTAACCGTTTAGGGCTTGGCAAAAATACATACAATGCGCTGAAAAACCATCCTGGTGTTGTGGAACGGGTGAAGTTCGGCGGTTCTACCGCAAATCCGGCAACAGTCAATGAACGTGTGCTGGCGGAGCTTTTCGGGCTTGAAAAAGTCGTTGTACTGTCTGCGATTTATAACAAAGCTGGGCTTGGCGAAGCGGAAGATATGGATTTTATCTGTGATGCAAACGCGGCAATCCTTGCTTATGCAACATCCGCACCTGCAATTGACGAACCTTCCGCAGGTTACATTTTCACTTGGGATATGCTTGGCGATGGGCAATACATGCCTGTGATCCAGTATGAAGGTGAAAACGGAACACATTCAGAATTTATCGAAGGGCTGTTTTCTGCTGATATGAAGAAAACCGGCGATGATCTCGCGGTATTCCTAAAGGATTGTGTGTGATATGGCATATGTAGCATTAAAACCCTGCTGTTTTGCAGGGCAAAAGTTCTGGATTGGCGAAAATGTTCCGACTGAACTTATTTTGCCTGAAATGGCAAGACGGCTGATTCAAATGGGTAAGCTGGCAGAAGTGCCGGATAGCAAATCCGAAGAACCAAACGGCAAGCCAGAGGAATCAGAAAACGAACCAGAACAGTCTGATGGCAAAGCGAAAGATCCGGATGACAAGCCGAAAGAACCGGATGGCAAATCAGAGTCCCCGCCCAAACCACAGCGCAAACAAACAACAAAAAGCAGGTGATTTTCTATGGCAACCTGGAGTTATAATCCACTCAATCTTGCTATTCCAGGCGTGGATAAAATGCGGTTTGAACTTGGCGACACTGCGGTGGGAATGGGTGCCGTTACCTGTGCTTTATGTGATGAGGAATATGCCGCTATGCTTGGACAGCATCCGGATTGGCAAAGGGCGAAACTTGCCTGCCTGCGGGCAATTGTCATGAAACTGTCCTATGAAGTTGATACACAGGCAGACGGTCTTTCTTATGCGCTAAGCCAGCGGTTCCCACGTTGGAAAACCATGCTGGATGAGGTGGAAAAGAAAATGTCGAACCTGACTGCTGTGCCGCGCATACATGGGAAGTCAACTGGCAAACCATATTTTTATGGCGATTTACACGCCAATCCACGGAGATTTTAAGCAATGTTCCATTCGTTTTTACGTCCCGGGCAAGGGTTTCAAAAATTCACTGTTCTATCGCGTCAGGGTAGCATTACGGAAACAGGCAGACCAATTGCTGAAAAATTCACACCCGCCGGACAGTTTATCGGAATCATGATGCGGGCTTCACAAGGTGATGTTTCGCAGTGGAAAGCTACGGAACAATGGAAACAAGATGGACATCCGGTGCTGTATAAAATCATCCAGCGTGGTATTGGCGCATCCGCAAAACCCGGTGATATGTTGGAACTTATGGACAGAAAATTCTATGTTCTCGGCACGCATGATCCGGCAGGGCTTGGGCATTTTTGCATTTATTTTGCGCAGGAAAGGAAGGATTTATCGTGAGTGCAGATATAACATTTCGGCATATCATTGATGATGAAACCCGCAGGCTGACACAGCAGATGAAACGCGGCAGCATCCTTGCTGCAACACAGCTGCGGAATGCAGCAATGGAAGTCCTTGCAGGCAGCCGCGGGGGACGGAAATACCGTGTCCCGGGTACGAAAAAATATTATACTGCTTCCGCGCCTGGTCAGCCGCCTGCTGTGCGCACCAGCAGTTTCCGAAACAGTTGGAAACCTTCCGCATTCCAAGCTGGGGATGCGTATGTTTCACGTATTGAAAGCAGTTTGCAGACCGATAACGGCGGATATCTGCTTGGCGAAATTTTGGAAAATGGTACAAGCCGTATGGCGGCGCGTCCTTATGCTGAAAAAATCAAACAGCAGGCAATGCCACATATTATCCAAATCTATAGCACCCCGTATTAAGGAAAAAATTATGATTGAACAGGCAATTTACAAACATTTGCTGTCATGCAGTGAGCTTGCGCCCTATTTGACCGAATATGCCGAAAAAACAGCAGTATTCTTTCAACAAGCCCCGCCAGATACTGACTTACTTTGGCGGAATGGGGCACAATATGGGCGCATTGTGTTTGCCATTGACGCGGAAGGCGATCCGGCGCGGGCAGTTGGCGGCAGGCTTTTTGTGGATATTTTCTGTGAAGTCCCAGAGCTTCCCGAACGGATTGTGCGGGAGAAAATTAACGGATATTTCTTTACCGAAAATGGCTGTACAATGGCGGCGCAGTGGGAAGATTCCCGGTATTTTACCGAACAGGGCGACCCAAAAGTGAATGGTGTGACGCTAACATTTTCACTGCTCGCGTTCCCGCTGCTGACCACTGAAAATCCGGATATCATTGCGCGGTTTAACCATTGGACAGCAGAGAATTTCCCGCATTTATCGGTGATCGGGCTGGATGGTCTGCCGGAAGTCTGGAAACCCGCAGGCAAGTCAGCCGGGATTTATTGGCGTGTCACTTCTGTGGCGCCTGCTGAATGGATTCCCGATACCTGGCAGACAATTTGGCGGACTGCAATTTTACAGGGACATATTTTTGCGC
Organism: uncultured Butyricicoccus sp.; assembly: GCA_910584935.1. GTDB lineage: Bacteria > Bacillota > Clostridia > Oscillospirales > Butyricicoccaceae > Butyricicoccus_B. Next base: position 6,639 of record CAJUDU010000039.1, read on the forward strand.
AGGATGTTTCCGCGGCGTCTGTGCTTGCACATGAAATGATTTTCGCGCTGGACCGTGCGAAACATCTTGTAAAATCCGGTGAAACACAAATTATCATCCGGCGCACCCGTGTGGACAATAGTGCAGATGCCCTACACACTGGACAAATTACTGTGGATGCAACATATGCCCAAATCAAACATCCGCCGCAGGCAGACACCCTGCGGCATATTCATTTCAAATAAAAATGGAGGACAAATATCTATGGCAGAAAAATCAGAAAAGAAAACCGATATCCCGGCACCAAAAAAGCTGGAACCAGTCTATTCTATGCAGCAATTGATTGATGGCTATCGTGAATTTGGCACGTCAAAAGCTGTGGTTTCCTGTGCGCTGAAACTTGCCGGGAAGGACAATTTGACCACAGCTGAAGCACGGAAAATCATTGACACATTCCGGCAGAAAGAGGTGAAATAAGATGTCGATTTATTATAAAGAAGGCGAAGAAAAGGTTCGCGCCGGTGTGTACCAGCGTTATTCCAATATCACATCACCCACTGCGCCTGCCGCCCAGGATGGCATTTGCGCGATCCCAATCCGCGCAAGTTGGGGACCGCTTGGCGAAGTTGTAAAAAATATTAACGGCGATTTGAAGAAAAATTACGGCGCTGGCGAATACGGTGACGGGTTTACTGTACCTGCTGCGCAAGCCATGTTTGATGGCGGTGCAACCACAGTTTATACATACCGTTTGGGCGCAGGTGGTAAAAAAGCGGCGCTGAAAGTCCAGGACAGCGAAAGTCAGGACGCGGTTACAGCGACCGCAAAATATGAAGGTACATTCCCGATTGTGCTGTCTATTCTGCCCAAATTGGGCGATACATCCAAGAAGGAAGCTAACATTTACACTGGTACAACTTTGGTAGAAACTTTCGCATTTGACGCGGATACTGCAAATGAACCAGCAAATCTTGTGAAAGCTTGCCGGAACAGCAAATACATTGATTTTGCTTTGGCAGGTGATGGCACAGGCACGCTGGCAAATGTGCCGGAAGCTTCCGGCGCACTCACAGGCGGTGAGGATCCGAAAGTTACAAATGAGGATTATTCCAAGGCGTTTGAAGCATTTGAGCCATTTTATTACAACTGCATTGCGCTGGATATTGATGATGGCGAGGATCTTGCGCTGTCCATGCTGCTGCATGAATATTTGAAAAATGCGCATCAGACCGGCAAACTTGGCATTGCTGTGCTGGGCGAAAAACGTGAAATCGCATTTGAAACACGGCTGAAACACGCCGCCAGTTTCAATGATGAAAAAGTTGTTTATCTTGGTTCAGGTTGGCTGACCGCTTCCGGCGAACAGGATGGCGTACTTGCAATTTGTCAAACAGCAGGCAAAATTGCCGGTACGTCGGCAAACCAAAGTATCACCCATGCTCGAATTAACAAGGCGACAGGTTTGCTTGAAACCTTCACAAATATGCAGTATGAGTCGGCGATTTTATCTGGTATGCTGTTGCCGTCCATGTCAAATGACGGGGATATCTGGTATGATTCCGGTATCAATACGCTGGTGAAACCAGAGGAAAACCAGGATAACGGCTGGAAGAAAATCCGCCGCACCAAAACCCGTTTTGAAATGTTTGACCGTTTGGATCGGGCGCTTTTGCCTAAAGTCGGGCGGGTAAATTGCGATTCTGATGGGATTGGCGATGTCATTCAAACTGGCAATCTTGTGCTGGCTGCGATGGCAAATGAACGGAAACTTTTTGCTGGTGCATCGTTCAGTGTAGAACGTTATGCCGCGGATAGTGCATGGTTCACCATTCAGGCGGATGATATCGACAGCCTGGAGAAAATTTATCTGCATTATCTGTTCCGGTTCTCGCAGGAATAAACTGAATTTTTGATAAAGGGCGGCTATGTTTTGGCTGCCCTTTGTCCTCATAAGGAGTTGAACTGTAAAAATGGGAAAAAACAATACCCTGAATACCGCCGAAGTGATGACCGGCAAAGACGGCAAACTGTTTGTAGAAGTGGGCGGTGTAAATGTATTTCTGGCCGAAGTTGATGAATACAAGGTCACAATGAATATTGAAACGACTGAAAAACAGCCTGTGGGTTCAATTGTAAAGCACCGTATTCCAACCGGTGTAACATTTGACCTTTCCTATACCGAAATGGTAGTTCGGGACGACCTGATTATGGAACCGCTGCTTGACGAGATTCACGCAGGAAGGCTGCCGGTTTATAATTTCCAGGGCGTAGCCGTGAAGCCGGACGGGCAGGAACAACGTATCGCGTTTAACAATGCTGTGCCGAATGGCGCGTTTGGGCTGATGTCACTGACACCTGGTGAAGTGATTCAGAGAGAGCATACATTCTCGCTAAACTCTATCCCCGAGTTTATTTCTACAATCGCTTCTACTTATCTTGCCGCTGAAGGCTAATCAAAGAACAGAAAGGATTTAACATAATGACTGATAAATTTGAACAGAATGCAGCCGATTTAGGGCTGGCGAATGCCGCAGATCCGAAAGGTGCGGAATATGATCTGGTGACTTCCCTGCTGGCAGCTGCCGACTTCCGCAATACAGAAAATGCTGTGACCGAAGTGGAAATCCGCCGCGCAGGTAAGTTTTATTTTTCGGTTCATGTGCATCCCATCAGTGAAGATGATGTACGCGCTGCACGCAAAAAAGCAACTACTTATATGCGCAACCCACAAGGTGCAAAATATCCGCCGATTGAAAAAGATTTTAATCCCAGCCTGTTTAACAGCTGGCTGATTTATCTGGCAACCACACCGGAAGACCAACAGAAAATCTGGGGCAACAAATCCGTCAAAGATAAATTCGGTTTGATGGAGAATGTGGAAAGCATCAATGTTTTGCTGCTTCTTGGTGAAAAAACAGCATTATCGGATAAAATCATTGAGATTAGTGGTCTTAATGATGAGGAACAGTTTGATGCTGAGGACTACGCAAAAAAGTAATTGACGGCACGGGGTTAGGCTTTTTGCTGCACACAGCATTCCAAAATCAGGGCATTGCACCGGGCATTTTAATGGGGTTGCGCACCCCAAATGACCCGGTGCCTGCCGGGGAACGCGCCTTTCTTTTGGCGTCCACACAAAAAGCTGTCATGGAGGGCGGCACGCCAATTAAGATTGGTAATTTCGCAAAGCAGAAGGAGATCACAAAATAATGGCGGCAAAAGTTGTGATTGATGTTGCGGCAAGATTTACCGATCAAGTTACTGGACAGGCGGGGCGTGCGGAATCTGCAATCCGCAAGCTGGAAAAACGCGCAAAGGCGTTAGGGCATACCCGTGTTGCCATTACCCTGCAAACTGTTGACCGTGCCACCCGTGTGCTAAACAACATTTGGACAAATGGCAAACGTATTGCGGGCAAAGTTTGGCGTGCCACAGTTACTGTGCTTGATAAAGCAACCGCGCCAATCCGCGGCATCCTGAACTTGCTGAAAAATCCACTGTTACAGCTCGGCATTGTCATTGGCGTCAGCGGCGGCATCAGCGATGTGGTCAAAACTTACGCGTCATTTGAAGCAAAACTCAGCGAAGTAAAAGCAATCAGCGGCGCGTCGGCAATTGAAATGGAAAAGCTGAATGCAAAAGCCGCTGAAATGGGCAGGACAACAAAATTCACAGCAACCGAAGCCGGGGATGCCCTCAAGTATATGGCAATGGCTGGCTGGAAAGCTGAAGACATGCTCAACGGCATTGAAGGGATTATGTATCTGGCAGCCGCTTCCGGCGAGGAACTTGGCACAGTCAGCGACATTGTTACCGATGCCATGACCGCATTTGGGCTGGGCGCGGAAGAAGTCACGCATTTTGCCGATGTTTTAGCGGCTGCATCCAGTAATTCTAATACAAATGTGTCCATGCTTGGCGAATCGTTCAAGTATATCGCGCCGCTGGCTGGCAGTTTGGGATTTACGATTGAAGATACCGCGACTGCACTTGGCTTGATGGCAAATTCGGGTATCAAGGCGTCTATGTCCGGCACGGCATTGCGCGGCGCGTTGACTTCCATGCTGAACCCAAGCAAAAAGGCAGCGGCAGCAATGGAAAAGTATGGCATTTCCATGAAAAACCCAGACGGTTCGTCCAAAACGCTGATGCAAATCATGGAAAACCTGCGGGCTTCTTTTGGCGATTTGGATGCCGCGATTTTGAACGCGGATGGCGATATCAATGACAGCGACAGCATTTTAGGGCTGGCAAAAGCCGCCGGGAAATCAGCAGAACAGATGGAAAAGCTGGAGGCGGTCAGCACATTGTTTGGCGACCGCGCCCTGCCTGGGATGCTGTCCATCATTCAGGCAAGCGAAAAGGATTTCAAAAAACTTTCAAACGCAATCGAAAATTCTGAAGGCACCGCAAAATCCATGTCTGAAATCATGTTGGATAATCTGCAAGGTTCGCTTGTCTTACTGCAAAGTGCCGCGGATGGCGTAAAAAGCAGCATTGGGGAACGTCTTGCACCATATTTACGGCAGTTTGTCGAATGGCTGACCGCAAAAATGCCGGATATCCAAAACGCGATTAACGGGATGCTGGACAGCATTGAAGCAAAAATCCAATGGGTAAAACAAACCATGCAGGAAGTCATGAGCAGCGCGGAATGGAAAGATGCTGATTTATTCGGCAAGGCAAAACTTGTTTGGGACAACCTGATTGCAGAACCATTTTCGGCATGGTGGGCACGACATGGCGAGAACATTAAAACAACACTTGTTTCCGGTATGGCTGAAATTGGTTCGCTGATTGGGCAGGCGCTTATTGAAAGCCTGATGGCAGCATTTCAGGCGCACCCAATTGCCGCGATGATTGGCACGGCGGTGCTTGGTTCCGGTGCGCTGGCAAATATGATTGGGCTTGGTGCAAATGCTGCAGCCGCCGGGATGGGTATCATGGATTTTGGCGCGAATGCCGCGATTACACTTGGCGCTGGCAACCTTGCAGGCGGCGCATCACTCAGTTCTGGCGCGCTTTCTGCGATAGGGCTTGGTTCTGTGGCTGGCGCTGTTGTTGGTGGCGCGGCGCTGTTTAGTGGTATCAGTGATTTTACAACCGCTGCAAAAAGTAAAAATGATAAAGAAAAACAAGCGAATATTGACTCCGGGATTGTCAAAACTGGTGGTGTTGCGCTTGGCGCGGGAATTGGCGCGAGTATTGGTTCTGCCTTTTTTGGTATCGGTGCCGCACCTGGCGCGTTGATTGGTGCAGGTATTGGCGGACTTGCCGGGATCTTTATGGGAAACCATATCAAATCCGACTACGCCGAAGAAATGAAGCGTGCTGAAAAGGAAACCCGCGCTTTCGAACTTGCCGGGAAAGCGGCGAAATTCAGCAGTTATTCATTGCGGCACGCATTGCAGGATACGTCTGTTTCTGCGGAAGAATTTGAAAAACTGTTCAACAAAACAGTGACAGAAGATATGCGCAATCATTTCGGTACGCTGCGTATGACTGCGGCTGAGGTGAAAACAATTGCGGCGAATATTGCGGATATTGGGGATGCTTCCGGGCTGGATATGTTCCGGAACGCTTCCGCAAATGCGGCGGCATCTTATGCTGAAATCCAGAACACGATCTCCGGGATGGACAAGCTAAACTGGAAAATCGGCACTGGACTTACGCTGGATGAATCCGAACTGGATGAATATAAAGCCGGTCTGAGTGATGTCTATACAAACGCAAAAAAATATGTGGAAAACGCGCATTTTCAGTCCACATCGGCAATAAAACTGCTGGTTGGCGAGGACAGCGAATTTGATTTTACCTATCTGGACAATACATACAAAGAACTGCAAACCCATCTGGATAACTGGAATAATGAATACACAGCGGCAATTAATATCGCGTTGGAAGATGGCGTGATTGATGTCGATGAACAGAAAATTATACAGGATATTCAGGATAAAATCACAGCAATTACAGATAAGGTTGCGAATGCTGAAGCTACTGCCAGCTTGGATATGCTGAAAATTAAATATGGTGGTGCGGCACTGGATCAGGAAAGTTTTGCGGCGTTGCAGACGGAACTTGCCCAGCAAGTACAAGCCTCCATGGAGTCATACGATAAGGCATTGAAAGTTGGACTGACTGCATTGGAACTGCAAAAAACAGACCCAAATTTCGATGAAGGCAAATATAAAGTACAATTTGACGCACTTGTAGCAGATTACAATAAAAAAATAGCGGATTTACAACTTTCTGTTGAAAAATTTCAGATAGAAACCATCGCAGAAGCATATGACAAGGAACTGGCAAATATCTTGCCGCAAATTGAAGGCACAACCGCAGAAAAACTGCAAACCGCACTGAATAATGCTTTAGCAAATGGGATGGATTTTTCAAAGGTTGATATCCCGACTGCGGCAAAAATGCTGGGTTTAGATGGCTTAAGTGCAGAAGTTCAAACCGAAATTGTAGGATTGCTTGCATCTGTAGCAACAACCCTGCCCAAAAGTGCAGCAGAAAGCATTACCAGCGCCCTTTCAAGCAACGACATGGGTAATGCTGTGATGCAGGGAATGAGCAGCAGCCTTGCAAATACAGATACCAGCGCTTTTGTATTTGGCGTTTCTAATCTTATCAATACATCCCTTGCGTCCGGTATTGCTGCGCAGGACTTTTCGCCATGCGGCACGGCGACAGGGGCGGCAATCTCGGGCGCCTTAAACACCCTGGATATGTCGCCGATTGAAAATGCAGTTAGCAATGTGAAAACCAATACAGGGAACGCAATCAACAGAAATTTTGCATCCGGGTTTGATACTACGACAACTGTCCGGGTACGGGCAAATTATCAGCTGATGAATCCATCATTTTCGCTGAATACCGGCGGCGCTTCCACTGAGGTTACTGCAAACATTACCCAAAGTGCGGAAGGGCGGATTGTAAACCGCCCGCTGCTTTCTTGGGTTGGTGAAGATGGCCCAGAAGCCATTATCCCATTGGGTTCAAAACGCCGTGGGCGTGGTCTGGAACTTTGGGAACGTGCTGGCAAGGCGCTTGGTGTGCGGGAATTTGCGGATGGCGGCATTGTGGGAAGCGGTACGGTTTTCCGTCCGCCAGAACCGGCAGAAAACCGCCCAGTCAGCAGCGGCGGAAATATTACTGTGAAGGTTGAAGGCAATACATTTCAAATTGATATTCATGGCGGCGAAGACAATGCGGTTTCCGTTTCTGTCGGCAAAGAAGATGAAATCACAAAAAGAGTTGTAAACGCTATCCAGCGTGGGCTGGAGGAGGAATTTCGGAATATACCAGTGCGTGGAGGTGTGACCGCATGATTCCAGATATTTATATCACTGAAACTTCTGCCGCACAGCAGATACGCATTCCATGGATACCAGACGAAATCCATTTCACATCCAATGGCACACGGTTTGCCAGTTATGATATTCTTGACCGCGGCGAAGTAAAAATCCCAGCCGGTGCGAATATTCACGGCTATTCATGGGAAGGCATCCTGCCAGGGCTGGATCACTTCCCAAGTGGCGCACCTTTTCTGCGTTCTGTTGTTGATCCGCTTTGGGTGCAGCAGGTTTGGAGCGGCTGGCGTGAATATGGCACACCTTTGCGATTGCTTGTGACTGGCACACCAATCAATCATGAAGTGTATCTGGAAGATTATGATGTAAAATACGCCGGCGCTTTTGGTGATTACAAATACAGCATTTCTTTTGTGGATGCACGGAATATCACCATTGGTGTGACCGCGCCGCCCTCTGCCGCATCCGAGGGCGCGCCAGCGCCAACACGCCCGGAAACACAATCTTCTGCCACATCTTACACTGTGCAGGAAGGCGATACACTTTGGATGGTTGCCCAGCGGTTTCTGGGCAAAAGCTCCCGATGGCCAGAAATTTATAAGCAAAATCAAGCAATTATAGAACAGGCAGCAATATCTTATGGCAAGAAATCCAGCAGCCATGGGAATTGGCTTTTCCCAGGGACAAAGCTGCAAATCCCGCGATGATTGAGGTGGTTTCCATTGGCATCCAAACAAAATCCGAAATACACTTGTGTCCTTGTTGCTGCGAATGGTGCAAAATATGACCTTAGCAATGTGCTGCTGGAGATTGAAACAACTGCCGGAAAAACCCGTCTTGCCGCTTGCGCTCGCGTCAAATGTTTTAACATAAAGACTGATAATGGCTTGCTGCGTGGGATTGTTTCTGTGCGTGACAGGCTATTCCTTTATGCCGATGATGGCGAACAGGCGGCGGAGGTTTTCCGTGGGTTTGTTTGGACAATCAATTATACCAGCCGGACAGAAAAGGAACTCACGCTGACTTGTTATGACAATCTGATTTATTTTCAGCAGTCCGAAGATAACCGGTATTTCCCAAAAGGACGCAGCACAAAAAGTATTTGTCAGGCGTTGTGCGAAAGTTGGGGCATCCAGCTTGACTACACATATGACAGTATTACCCATGATAAAATGCCGCTGAAAGGCAGCTTATCTGATATATTTTTGTCTGACCTGCTGAACGCGGTGAAAAAGAAAACCGGCAAGCGGTATGTGATGCGCTCTGTTGGGGACGTGGTGAAAATTGCGCCTGTTGCTGAAAACAGCACAGTTTACACATTAAAACGGCTGGAAAATGTTATTTCCACTGCATCTGAAACCAGTATGGATGATGTTGTGACAAAAATTATTATCCTTGGCAAATCGGACAACAACGGGCGCAGTAAAATTGAAGCGACAGTAAAAGGGGATACTGCAAAATATGGTACACTGCAAAAAATCCAAAGCAAAGATGAAAACACCAGCCTTGCGGATGCGAAACGGGAAGCTGAAACCACAATAAAAGAAAAAGGGCATCCAATGGTTTCTTATGAAGTCAGCGCGATTGACATTCCATGGCTGGCGCCTGGCGATAAGGTTAATGTCGCTGCCGGGGACATGGTTGCTTCTTTTCTTGTAACCGGGATTTCCCGAAGTATTACTGATACCAAAAAGATTATGCAGGTAACTTTGGAGGATTTATCGTGAACGAAATGACTGCTTTTGCAAGCCTGATTGCCGGGCAGATCCAACGCACAGTACAAGCAGAAAAACAGGATGTTTTAGAGCCTGGGACAATTGGTATGGACTTGTATTTATCTGTCCACAGCCTAAAAGACCGCATCCCACCAGAAGAATATTTGCGTTGCGGACATGTGGGAAACTTCCGCGGCGGCGAACAGGTTCTGGTGGCATGGCTTGGCAATCAGCCTGTGATTATTGGCATTCTCTAAAAAGCAAAAACCGAGGATTATTCCTCGGTTTCATCCAGTTTGATTTGGTTTTCAATTGCGCGATTGATAAATCCATTGAGTGACTCCCCGCGTGTTTTTGCATGAAGCTGGATAATTTCTTTTTTCCCTTTAGAAAGTATAAGACTAACCCTATCATAATTCGCTTTCATATATTTATTTGTAGCTTTTTGTTGCGCTTTGCTTGCCGGCATATCGGTTCAGCTCCTTCCTTTTATTATTATACCATAAAATATATCTGCTCATATATACAAGCAAAACAAAAACTCATAAAAATATTCATACAGTTTGCATATTGATATATCTGCACAGATATATTATAATAAGCATGTAAGGCAAGGACAGCAATGCCCTTTTAAAAAGGAAGTGAGGAAAATGGAAAACGGTATGACCAACACTGAATTTCGTGTGCTTCTTGAGATGTTAGCGCAGCTTGTGGAAAGCAAAGCAACCACCATTCCAGAAGCCGTCAGCCTTATCCGACAGTTTAAACCAGAATAAAAAAGAAAGCGGCAGATAAAATCGCCGCTTACAATCCATCAACAGCCGGGAGCCTTACCCCGGCTGTTTCCATTACCATTATTATAACCGCATAAACTGAAAAATACAAGACTGTTTTAAGGAGAGAAAGCATCTTTTGGTGTTTTCTCTTTTTTATGCGCAAAAGGAAGGTTGCTTATGGCAGATAACCTATTCCCAGAAAACATTTTAACTGCTGAAATTACAGACACTCAAAAGACTGTCGGATATCGCCCTGGACTGCTATTTGACTGTGAAACAGGTGATTTTGTGCAGGATGGCAAACATCGTATCCAAGATGCGGATGGTACCCAATCATGGGCAGATTGGTGCCGATTCTGCCTGATGACAGAACGGTATCAGCATCTTGCATATACAACCGATTTTGGCATTGAAACAGAAGAAGCCTTTGCCGCGGAGAATCGCGAAAAAGCAGAAGCCCTGCTTACCCGCCAAATTACCGAAGCGCTGAAAGCTGATCCATATGGGCGCACAGCTTATGTAGAGGATGTGAAGTTCTTGTGGAACGCACCGGATGCTGTAACAGTCACAGTTACAGTTTGCGGTATTGACCGTGTCAGCATTGATGTTACTGCAAACCTGACAAGGAGGTGAACAAACCTTGAGTGAAATCCCTTTCCCATCATTTTTAATGAATATGGATGTTGATAAAATACACAGTGAAATGTTAAATATGTTGCCGGAAAATATGGACAAAAGCCAAGGGCAGCACGCCTGGAACCTGACACGTCCCACAGCACTAATTGCGGCGCAGCTTTGCCAGCAGGTTCTGCCCAATGCTTTACGACTGATATTCCCTTTGTATGCAGATGGCGAATGGCTGGACTGTCATGCAGAAATGAAAGGCATCGTCCGTCATGCGGCAACAGCATCAGCAGGCACGTTGTCACTGGTTGTAAAGCCACCTTTGGACATTCCGGCAGGGACGGAATTCGCAACAGCATCCGCGGATGGTAAACCTTCTGTATCCTTTCGCACCACAGAAGACCGCCGTGCAGAAACTGAAAATTTTTCTGTTCCTGTTAAGTGTACACAAATTGGGCTGATCGGAAATGTGCCGCCGCATACTGTTGTATTCAAAATTACACCACTTGATGGCATTTTATCAGTCGATAATCCAGAAGCCATGACCGGCGGCACCGAAACAGAAAACGATGAATCGTTACGGACGCGGGTTGTAGAATATGACCGCTCCCGTGATACTTCCCGTGTTGGCTCTATCGCGGATTATCGCAGGTGGGCGCTGGAAGTTGACGGTGTAGGTGGTGTGACTGTCATCCCAACGCCGGATGACAGTGGGCTGGTTACAGCCGTGATTACAGACAGCAATGGCGGTCCCGCAAATGATGCGCTGTGCCAGGCAGTTTATAATCACATCATGGCGCCGGACAGCCCATTTGAACGACTCACTCCGCCCAATGCGCGGCTGAAAGTTGAAGCGCCTGAAACTGTCACACTGAACCTTTCCGCAGAAATTGAACTGGGCGCGGCGGCTGCACTTGATACAGTGAAGATGTTGTTTATTGCAGAAGCACAAAAATATCTTGCAATCGCCAGAACAGATGGGGAAATCCGTGTCACACAGCTTGGCAAAATCCTTGCTGGGACAGAAGGTGTATACGACTATCGGAATTTAACTGTTAATGGTGAAGCCGAAAACATCCCACTGACTGCCACACAATTGCCGCAAATCAGTCGTGATACGGTCCAGTTTGCTGAGGTGGATGATCTATGAGATATCGTACAGAACTGATGGAAGCCATTTTGCAAAGCCGTCATGCACAGCAAATGGTTGACTTTATTGCACCTGTTTATGGTGAAAGTTTCACCGCACTTTGGCTGCTGGAAGTAATCGGACGTGTGCTGGACAATGCCGCCAGCTACGGTGAATCGCTGGAACAGCAAACCGTACCGCAAACAGTTTCTTGGGCGATTGCTTATTGGGAACAGGAATTTGGTATTTTTCCTGATCCATTTGAAACATTAGAGGAACGTCGAAATAACATTTTGACTAAACTTGGCGCAGCGCCTCCGGCAAACCCATATATGCTTGCGGCACTTGCTGAAAGTATCGCTGGCGTGCCTTGCAAAATCATCGAAAATGTATCGAAAAACACGTTTATTTTAGAAATGTATGGGCTTTCGCCGTCCAGAATACGCGCAAAAAACGCAGTATGGCAGGCGAAACCTGCGCATCTTTTCATGTGTGCTGCCTGTCGCTTCCCAAGCCTTGTTTTTACCGAAAGGTCAGGTAATTTACTGCTGCGCACACTGCGGATGCGGTACCGTATGCGGTTTTATGAAGGGCTTGTTGAGCTGGACGGTCAAAAGCGGCTTGATGGAAGCTGGAAACTTGGGCAGGTTATCCCTGGTTTTGCCTTTCCGCAGTTTCAATGTGTTGCTCGCATAAAGCACAATTACCGGGAACAGCTTATTGCACTGGATGGCAGCGAACGGCTTGACGGCGGTTGGAAGCTGCACCAGGGCTATCCGGCAATGCGGTTTATCACGCGATTTTGGAATGACGATGAGGGTTTACAGTGCGCCGCGCTTGAAATAGGGACAGCATTCCAAAACCCACATGGCGGGATGCGAAAAGCAGCGCTGCGGTTTGGGGCTGGGTATAAAAATGTCATCACATATAGTGCGCCGGAAATGAGGTTTCATGCCCGCGTGACAAACCGCTGTGGCTCGATGAATGGTACGCTGCAAAAAGACATTGCCCGAAAAATGGATGGCACATATCAGTTTAATGGCGCAATAACATTCCGCAAAACTCAAAGCATAAAGGAGGAACTCTAAAAATGGCAGACGAAAAAATCATGACAGTAGTGACCGATTACCGGCGGGAACAGCTTTGCAAAATTACCAGCGGCATGATCACCACAATACCGAAAATTACACATATCGCGTTTGGCAGCGGCGGTGTCAATAATGTGCCTGTTCAGGCGCAGATTGCCTTGAATAAAGAAGAAGGACGCTATGAAATTGACAGCGTTTCCTATCCGGCGCCGACTACAGCACGGTATACTGTGACGATCCCCGAAGATGATTTGGACGGCGTATCTATCAGCGAAGCTGCGCTTGTTGACGAAAACGGTGAATTGTGTGCCATCCGCAATATGCTGCCAAAGGGCAAAGATTCCGGTATGGCATTTGTTTTTACGTTTGATGATGAATTTTAACTGGAGGTACAAATCATGTCTGAATTCTATCAATTAACCCCTGAATATCATGAAGAAATCCGCAGATTGCAACGCAGTGACCCGGCAGACGCGGAAGATACTTTTAATCCCTTATTCCAGGCTATTCTTGAAAACATCTTGGCTGTGAAAACCGGGCTGGAAGACCACAACCAGAGTACAAATGCACACGCCGATATCCGGCAGGTGCTGGGCGGCAATATGGATGCGCTGCTGGCAGATTTGGCTGCGCATACTGGAAATCAGGATAATCCACATCAGACAGACTATGAACAGACTGGCGCGGATAAGAAGGGCAGTGCGGCGGCAGTACAGGCAAAATTGGAGGCACATAACCTGGACGCAAATTCCCATGCGGATATGCGCACACTGATTGGCGGCGGGCTGGATCAGCATAACGCAGATGCGAGTGCACACGCTGATATCCGCAAGACAGTCAGCGATTTAGGGAAAAATATGCAGTCCGGTTTGGAAACGCGCATTGCACAGCTAGAAAGCCAGCTTGCCAGCGAGATTTCTGCCCGGCAGTCGCTGGCTTCACGGGTGTCAGCCACAGAAAGTAATCTGCGGCGTACCAGCTATTTTGTCACTGGCACCTATACTGGCTCTGGTTCGACCAATACGCAGACAATTTCAATTGGGCTCCAGCCGCGCGCGGTATTGGTTGTTGCATACCGTGGATACTATGAGGAGCAGCATGACCGAACTTGTGTGCAATTAGCTGTGCGTGGTGCAAATGCTAAACTGGTATCTATCACAAGCAACGGATTTTCTGTCAAAGGAATGCTCAATGGTGATGGCTCTGCGGAAAATCCTTATCGATATCTTGCGATGGCTTAAAAGGAGGCGTGATCAATATGGCTGAAACTACAGCAGCGGCTGTTTATGAACTGCCCGAAAATCCTGTATATCATGAGGATATTCCGAAACTGACACAGGATGACCCAGTGGACGCGGATGAGGTTGTTAATCCGCTGATACAAAAGATATTGGAAAATGCCCATGCGGTGAAAAAGGAACTGACAGACCACAACACTAGCGAAACAGCACACGCGGATTTGTTTGGCAGTATTTTTCCTTATGTACTCCCAGAAGGATTTGGGGATTTTCTTTTGAAAAGTGCGGGCGATGCATGGCTTGTTTTTGCGCGTGATGATGATTTTCAAATTCTTGTGCAAAATGGAGCGGAATACGGTAAATTAGATCTGTCCACCAATAATGTTGGACTTGAGCTGGAAAGTGATGAATACGGTTCTTCTGGTGTTATACTTAGCCCCGGCTCAATTATGCTGGGTAGTAACAGAATCGAGATAAGTACTGGCAATTCAGCAATTATTCTTCAAGACAATAAGATATACATTAACGGCAATGTGGAAATTCCTGGTTCGTTGGATATGACTAACGGGGCAATTAAAAATCTGCCTGAACCAGCAAATCTGGGCGATGCCGCGACATTGTACACTGTAGTGGATTATGTAGCGTATGCTGTAAATAGCAAGCTTCCGCAGGTGTTTACTGTAACCATTCCTGCGACAAATGCCGGGGCTACCGGTTCAGTTTCCCACACATTCCCAAGCTGTACAGCAAATGAAACAGATTGCATTGCTGACGCTGCGCCTGCCGCCGCAAGCTGGGATGCGTTCTATGACTGCAACTTCCGGCTGAAAACCATCAGCCCGACCGGGTTTACCTACACTGTGGACAGCAATTTGACCAGTCCAATGACGGTTTATATTACTGTGCAGGATATTAGACCGCTTGATACTGTACCAGAAGGGGGCGCGTGAGGTTGATTTTGAATCGCAGATACCGGAAAAAAAGACCGAAAGCAAATGTTTTTGGTGTTTGTTGGGATATGGGCCATAAATTAACAGCGCTTACACGCCTCACACCAGGTAATGATCCATTTGGTTTGGTTACGGTGAATATCACAACGAATCCTTCTCCCGCTGTTGGGGCAGGTGCGGGTAGTTCTCCTTTTGATAGTTATTCCCCGTGGAAAGACATGGAGGAATATAACATCATTGAACAGGTCGTGAAATATAAGCGTGGAGATGCTGATTTTTCGCGTATTGGTCATAATACTGTGGTTTATATTCCGGTTTTTTATTACCATATTACGCAAGGCAGTTATGGTTTGCGCTATTTTTATATCAGCGATACGGAAATAGAGGGTTTTACCAGGCACCCTGGCTCTGGCAAGTATGTTGGCAGATATAATACTGTTGCAACAGATTCGACATCACAACGTGTCGCTGTTCCTGGGGCGGGATATCACACTTCAATTTCCGGACAATTGCCAGTAGTCAGCAAGACAAGGGCGAAATTTAGGGAAGCTGCAAAAAGTAAAGGCGATAAATGGGGGATATATGATTATGTAACTTGGTGCGCTGTTTGGCTGCTTTATCTTGTAGAATTTGCAGATTGGGACAGCCAAGCAAAGATTGGACAAGGTATTGTAAGCGCAAGTGCGGTACAAAAGACAGGCGGTACAGACACCATGTCTTATCATACCGGCAGGGCTGCGGGAACAGATGGACAAACTGCGGTACAATATCGCCATATCGAAAACCCATGGGGGAATGTTCAAGAATTTATTGATGGCGTGAATTTCAATGATGGCACGGTTTATGTTTGTACAGACCCGGCAAAATATGCGGATGATACCGCGACGGGATATACAAATATCGGAACTAAAGCCCAAAGCTACGGATACATAAAATCGCTTGGGTTTTCTCCTGATGCACCGTATGCGTTTTTTCCTGAAGCGATTGGCGGGAGTGACCGTACTTACATACCTGACCGTTGTTATTATGACAGTGGTTGGCACGTGCTTTTGGCGGGTGGTTCCTGGAGCAATACCGTGTTTGCCGGTCTGTTTAACTTCAACGCAAACCCCCTGTCATCGCTCTCTGGCTCGAACGCCGGTGCCCGCTTACTTTTTCACCCAGGAAGCTGGATGATACGCATATCCGGATTTTGATTTTATAAGTCGGAGTTGTCCTTTTCAGGGCAATTTCCCTTGCTTCCCGCTCACCATATGAGGAGGTGATGAAAAATTATGCAAGTAACCATCAGCGCGGATACCATCATCAAAG